>JBGOWC010000002.1:0-21115 GCA_041478415.1 Terriglobia bacterium | reverse complement strand
GAAACTGCGCCCCTTTCCCTTGCCGCTCCGATTGCCACGCTCGAAGAAGCCGAGCGGCAGCACATCCTTCGCGCACTGCGCCAGACGCGCTGGCTCATCGCTGGGCCGCGCGGCGCCGCAAATCTCCTCGGCATGAAGCGCACAACGCTTCAGGCGCGCATGCGCAAACTCGGCATCCGCCGCCCTATCTGATTTTCCACGCTCCACCTGCGCACTTCCATGGAGCAGGACCTTCTGTCGCGCAGGTAACAAATGGATGCCTCAATGGTTTCTCATCGCCGCCGCCTGTTACTCTGGCTGAACCAAGATGAATGCAAAGACTCTGTTGTTTGTCGGCCTGATCATTTCAGCCAGTGGATTCGTCTCGCCGCCCCTAGCGCTCACCGCGGGAATTCTTTTTGGCTTGAGCTTTGCGCATCCCTATCCGTCGGAGAGCAGAAGTCTTGGCGCGTTCCTGCTGAAAGCCTCCGTGGTCGCTCTCGGATTCGGAATGAACCTGCACGACGTCTTGAAAGCAGGACAGAGCGGATTTGTCTATACGGCGCTGGGAATCGCGTTCGCGCTCGGAGCGGGCCTTGCGATCGGCAAAGCGTTGCAGGTGCGGAATACTTCCTCGTTCCTAATCAGCACGGGAACGGCGATCTGCGGCGGCAGCGCCATCGCCGCTATCGGCCCGATCATCGGAGCGGATGACGAAGAGATGGCCGTCTCCCTCGGTACCGTGTTTCTGCTGAATTCGATTGCGCTGCTCATCTTTCCGCTGATTGGATGGGCGCTGCATCTCTCGCAAGCGCAGTTTGGCCTGTGGGCGGCGCTGGCCATCCATGATACGAGCTCGGTGGTCGGCGCGGCCGCGCGCTATGGCACCGGGGCGCTCGTCGTCGGCACAACGGTGAAACTGGCGCGCGCTCTATGGATCGTGCCGCTCTCGCTCGGCACCGCCGCGGTGAAAAAGCACCGTTCGAGCCTGCAGATGCCCTGGTTCATTCTCCTGTTTTGCCTCGCCGCCGTCGCGAACACCTACGCACCCGGCGCTTCAGGTGTCACGCAAACATTGTTCAAGCTCGGGCGGCTTGGGCTCACAGCTACACTCTTCCTGATTGGCACAGGGATTTCGCGCAACACGGTGAAGCAGGTCGGGTGGCGCCCGCTTCTGCAGGGCCTGCTGTTGTGGTTCCTCGTCGCAGCGACTACCCTGTGGCTGATCCGCGCCGGGTGGATCGGGCTCTAATTGCTCGAGAGCACAGGTACTTCTTGCGCGGACTCCCCTCCGCACAGGCAAGACTGCCTCTCCCTTGCGCTTGCCGTGCAGCATGCTCTAGCAATAGACTTCCTGCTTTCGAGAGATCACTGCATATTGATCGAGGAGGATCAACATGAATCGCTGGATCGCTTTCTTGTTCGCCGCGCTTACGCTTGCGGCACTACCCATCCTTTCTGGGTCAAATTCGCAGGCCAGCCAGCAGGCCAAGCGCCATGCCATAAATCTCCCGGGCCGCCCGATCCAGGCCCCATTCAGCGACGCAGTTCTCGCCGGCGATACCTTGTATCTCGCGGGACGCATCGGAATTGAGCCCAAGACGGGCAAGCCGCCAGCGGAGATCGAGCAGGAGGCTCGCCTGATGCTCGACGGATTCAAGACGGTGCTCGCGGAATCCGGAATGACGATGGACGACATCGTTTCCGTCCAGGTGTACTGCACCGACCTCTCGCTCTTCGACAAGTTCAACGGTGTCTATCGCCGCTATTTTTCAAAGGACTTTCCCGCGCGAGCATTCATCGGCGCGGGATCGCTCCTGCTCGGCGGGCACTTCGAAATGCAAGCCATCGCCGTCCGTCGCTAGGAGACTACCCGCTCAGTCCAACCCCCGCCGTGGATTCGCACGCGGACCCTGCGGCAATAATGACCATATATGGTCTATTCATAATGGCATGATTTCTGTCATACGCCCATATTAGGTCATTCACGAATTTCTCTTTCCGCCCGATAGTCTACGTAAAGTATTATAAATAAGCACATTACAAAAGGTCAGTCCGAATCGGTGTATGGAGCGTCTAATGCTGAGTAACCATTTGTACGAGCCGAAAACAATGCTGAGAATTACGACTGAAAAGAAGCGGGGAAAGCTGATTTTGGGGGTCGAAGGTCGGTTGGCTGGGCCGTCGGTCTTAACACTCGAACGCTGCTGGCGGGAGCTGCGTACAGCGACGCCAGGCGAAAAGCTCAGCGTGAACCTCTGCGGGGTCAGCTTCATTGATCTCGCAGGGAAGATGCTTCTGAAAGAGATTTATAGGCAAGGCGGCCAACTCGTGGCCGAGGGCTGTCTGAATCAGGAAATCGTCCGAGAGATTGTTGGCAACGCGGAAGGCAAAGGGCGCAGCGATCACGACTCGCGCGGAAGGCGTTCGCACATCCTCTTCTATGGCTTTTTGTTTGGCAGCCTGCTTGTACCGGCCGGCCTGAGAGCGCAACAACCGGCGTCTGCCCCAGCGGAGCGCAGAGATGCGAGCGGAGTACTTCGCCTGACCCTGGACCAGGCGGTGGCGCTGGCCTTGAAACTGAACCCCACCGCGCAGATCGCCGTGCATTGATGGGCATCAGAAATAGTTAGCAGAAGGAGTTTTTCGCTCAGCAAAATCGTCGCGGAGGTTAAAAGGGGGCTGGTCATGGCAACTCAGTTGATCGCACAAACGCAGTTCAACGAGGAGAAGCTGATCCGCGCCGGAAAGCGCGGAGATAGCGAAGCGGTGGAAACATTGTTTCGCCGCTACCAGCGGCCGCTATTGCAGACGGCGCTGCGCGTCCTCGGCAACACGGAAGAGGCCGAAGACGCGTTGCAGGACGGACTGCTCTCGGCGTTCCGCAACCTGAAGCGCTTCGAAGGCCGGTCGCAATTTTCGACCTGGCTGACCCGCATCGTCATCAACGCCGCGCTGATGCGCCGGCGCCGTCAGAAGTCGCGGCCGGCGGTGTCGCTTGACGAAACGCCACGTGAGGACGAGCTGCCCGCCAGCGAACGTTTCGCCGATGACGGTCCGACGCCGGAGCAGGTCTTCGCTGGAACGGAACTGCGCGAAATTATCAGCGAGAATCTCGATGAGCTCTCGCCGCTGCTGCGCACGGCGTTTGTCCTGCGCGAAGTCGAGGGCTATTCGACCGGGGAAGCGGCAAAAAAGCTTGGCGTAACGGAAAACACGCTGAAGGCGCGGCTCTGGCGCGCGCGGCACCAGCTTGCCCAACGGCTCAGCCGCCGCCTGCGTCGGATTCAGGATGCCGCCGGCGGCAACGACAAGAACGGAATGATCGGCGGCGAGCTGTGCGGCTGCATGGGCTCGTAGCAAAATCCAGATCAACTAAAAACGCCCAACGGACGCCTGGGCGACAATCGAACACGCGAGAAGGGCCGGCTGGGGGGCCGACCCCTCTCGCGTTCATGCGCAGGCAGCCTCCGTGTTGGCACGGAGATCGTTCATCAGCGCGGCAAAGCCCCGCAAATCGAGTGATTGTGCGCCGTCGGAAAGCGCTTTGTCCGGGCACGGATGCACTTCGATGAGCAGGCCGTCGGCCCCGACCGCCACGGCCGCGCGCGATGCGGGCGGCACCAGGCTGCGCGTGCCCGTCCCGTGCGATGGATCCACGATGACCGGCAGGTGTGAAAGCTGCTTCACCAGCGCGACGCCCGCGAGATCGAGCGTGTTGCGCATCGCCGTCTCAAACGTGCGGATGCCGCGCTCGCACAACACGATGTTTGGATTTCCTCCCGACAGAAGATATTCCGCCGCCAGCAGCCATTCCTGAATCGTCGCCGAAGGCCCGCGCTTCAGGAGCACGGGTTTTTCCATCGTGGCGAGCTTGCGCAGCAGCGCGTAGTTCTGCATGTTGCGCGCGCCGACCTGGAGCAAATCCGCGTGCTCGGCAATGAGGTCCACGTCGTCCTGATTGAGAACTTCGGTGACGATGGGCAGGCCGGTCTCTTCCCGGGCTTCGACGAGCCACTCAAGGGCCTTCCGCCCGAGTCCCTGGAAGTCGTAAGGCGATGTGCGCGGCTTGTAGGCGCCGCCGCGGAGAAAATCAGCGCCGGCAGCTTTCACGCGGCGCGCCGTTTCGCGGATCTGCTGGCGCGATTCCACCGAACACGGGCCGGCCATCACGACCAGCCGCCCCGCGCCAATGCGCACTCCGCCCACGATGACCACGCTGGTGGCCGGGTGCGTCTGTCGGCTGGCGAGGCGGAACGGCGGAGCCATTTCCTTCCTCGGCGGCTGCGGCGGCAGAACCAGGGGTGCGACGCGGCGCTTCGAGGAAACGTGCGCGGCAACGCGGCCTTGCGAACAAACTTCACGGACACTCATGGAGTCCTCCGGGGGGTGCAGCGGATTTCGCTGCTGAACTATCTCGTTCCTGCACGCGCGCGCCGGGGTAGAAGCCCAGCACGCGCACGTTCTGCGCGGCGCTCCGAAGATCGCTCACCGCTTGTTCGAGCCGCTGAGGCGCCTCGGACTCGACGTCGAGAAAAAATTGGTACTCCCACGGGCTGCCGTGAATCGGCCGGCTTTCGATCTTCAGCAGATTGACGCCGTGATGTGAGAAGCCGGCGAGAGCCGCGACGAGGGAGCCGGGGCGGTGCGCCAGTCGCATTGCGATGGTCATCTTGTCCGCGCCGGGAATTTCCGCGCGCTCGTTTCCGCTCGCCGGTTGCAGCAGGAAGAAACGCGTGAAATTCTCCGGATTGTCCTGAATGTTGCTGGCCAGAATTGCGCCGGCGTAGCGCTCGGCGGCACGCCGGCCGGCGATCGCCGCGCAAGACTTGTCGCCCCGCGCGAGAACTTCGCGGACGCTGCCGGCGGTGTCCTCGGCGGGGACGCGTTTTACGTGCGGGAGTGCCGCAAAGAAGCGCTCGCACTGCGCCAGCGCCATCGGATGCGAGGCGACGGAGCGGATAGCGATGACCGCAGCGCCGGGACATCCGATGAGATGGTGCTCGATCGGGAGAATCGTCTCCGCGACGATGACGAGGTCGCTTTCGAGAAGTAGGTCGTAGACGCGAACGACCGAGCCCGCCAGGCTGTTTTCGACGGGAACAAGGAGCGCATCAGCGGCGCCGTCGGTCATCGCAGCGAACGCCGCGTCGAATGTCGCGCGCGGAACGGCCGTGATGCTTTCGCCGAGAAGCCGTACAGCAGCTTCTTCGCTGAAGGCCCCCAGTTCGCCCTGGAAAGCTAGGCGCATGCGCGTCTCCCGTTCAAGCGCGGCTTCGCAAGCCTGCGCGCTTCGACGCGGTGCGATTCGGCCCCCAAACATTCGGCGATGATGGCCCGGAAGAGCCGCTCGACGGCCGCGGCGCTGAGCGGGCCGGCGTTGCGCTGGCGTGCGCGGTGCAGGATGGCCTCCTCGCGCTCGCGGTCGCGCAGGCCAAGCCCCGCGGCGCGCTTTGTCCGGCCCACTTCGAGCGCCAGCAGCGCGCGCTGGTTCAGCAGCTCGAGCAGCGCCTGGTCAATCGCATCAATTCGGCCTCGCCATCGTTCAATCGCCATTCCCATGTTTGCCTCCTGGAAAACAAAATGGCCGCGATTCGCCTTGGAATCGCGGCCAGACTGGAAGTCTTTCTCGGCTTTGCCAGGCTACTCTATTTCACCCTACCCTCGCACAGCCGCCAGCCTGCCCGCTCCCCGAAGTAATAAAAGGAGCGGTATGTAAAGGCGAACTGGGCACTAAAGATCATTCTGGTTCGTAGCCGACAAGCTTCGCCGGAACGGGAAGTGTAGGAAAACCCCCCGCGTGTGTCAACAGTCAATTGGGATAGCCCGGCGCAGGCATCAAGTGGGAAGAAAACTGGGCACATCCAGCCGGAGAGGGTTGGCCGATGGTGGAATGCAGCGGCCCGGAAAGAGTCGAGCTATACTGAGCCCATGGCTACCAGCAGAGCGGTGCTTCCGAGGCCCGATGCGGGCGAATACGCGGATTACTATCAGAAGTATATTTCGCTCGTGCCGGCGGGCGACATCCTCGGCATTCTCGAGGCCGAGCTGCGGCGCATGACGACCCTCTTGGCCGCGCGCAGTGAGCGCGAAGGCGACTTCCGCTACGCGCCGGACAAGTGGAGCGTGAAGGAAGTGCTCGGCCATGTCAGCGACACCGAGCGGATCTTCGCCTACCGCGCGCTGCGCATCGCCCGCAACGACAAAACGCCGATCGAAGGCTTTGAGCAGGACGACTACGTGAAGTTCGCTCCGTTTGCGAAGTGCAAGCTGGCCGAAATTGCCGATGAATTCGCCCAGGTGCGCCGCGCCAGCTTGGCGCTCTTCCGCAGCCTGGATGAGGAAGCCTGGCTGCGCCGGGGCATCGCCAACAAGAACGAAGTGACCGTGCGCGCGCTGGCCTATATCATCGCCGGGCACGCAATGCACCACGCCGCAATCCTCCAGGATCGCTACTTCCCGGCCATCCCCCGCGCGTAGCGAAGCCACGTCAAATCGAAAAATTCCACCCGATTGTGCGTCGCTCCTTGCTGCTTTGGAAGGCCAGCTCGATGGCGCGAATCGTGCGAGCGGCTTCGCGGGCCGTGACGGCTAGCGGCGCTCCGTTGAGAATGGCGTCGCGCACGTTCGCGTAGTATTCACGATAGTCGCCTTTCTCGGTCTTCACTAGTCGCGTGCTGAACGATTCCCCCTCGGCCAGGTACAAAGTTCCCCAATTCGGCTCAGGGTCTTCCCCCCAGCTCGCTTCGCTTCCTAGCATGGGAGGCGCCTCGCCGCGGCGCAGCGGCTCTTCCTGCGGGTCCATCCCATTTTTCACGAACGAGCCGCGTGTGCCGTGAATGAGGAAGCGAACGCGTGGCGCGAGGGCGATGATGCTCGAGCGCAGCGTGACGCGCATCCGGGGATATTCGAGGCGGATGTCGAAGCCGTCGTCCACCTGCGACCCGTCGCGCTGAAAAAAAACATCCGCGGTGATGGCCGAAGGCTCGCCGAAGAGCGTGAACGCCTGGTCAAGGATGTGTGGCCCGAGGTCGTAGAGGATGCCGCCGCCGGGCTCGGGGCGCTCGCGCCAGGCGTTGCCCTTACGCTCGGGGCGAAAGCGGTCGTAGTTCGATTCGTAGGCGTCAAGCCGGCCGAGGACGCCGGAGGCGACAATCTTTCGCACCGTGTGAAAGTCTCCGTCGAAGCGCCGGTCCTGGTAAACGCTGAGAAGACGTTTCTGTTGCTCGGCGAGGCGGATCAGCTCGGCGGCCTCCCCGGACGTGTTCGTGAACGGTTTGTCCACGACCACATCGCGCCCGGCGAGAAGACACCGACGCGTCAAATCGAAATGCGATGTGTTCGGCGTGGCGACGACGATGAGGCGGATCTGCTCGTCGGCGAGAAGCTCATCGAGCGTGCGCGCGATGCGCACACCCGGATATCTCTGTTGCGCCAAGTTGCCGCTGCGCTCCAGGATGCAGGCGAGCTCGAGCCCGGGCACCGCGCGAATGACCGGCGCATGAAACGCCTGTCCAGCAAGACCAAAACCGATGAGACCGACTTTGAGCACGCGCAACGCCCTCCGCGAGGCGCAATTCTACTTGAGTCGGTGGAAGAGTACCCTACGCTTTTGCCGTGTAGCCCGGGCAACGGATGACCGGCAGCTGGGGATATTTCGGGAATGAAGAGTCAGTTGCCGAGCGCTCGCAGAGGACGAACCGCGAGCCTCGCTCGGATTCGATCCGCCGCGCATGCGTGCAGTCCGCGCACAATCCCGCGCGTGTTCGATCGCTTTCTGCCTTTTGTGGATTCACGCTGGGAGAATACCGCATTCTCTAGGGAGGTTGCGGCAGCCGGAAGCGACTGCTAAAATCTTCGATTTGCTGGGTTGAGGCTGTCCGCTCGGACCGTGCGGGCTTCTTCCTTCCCTCCGAACATCTCGTAAGTGCCTTGGCGCGCAAGGGCTTGACGCAGACTGGCCCGCCCCCAAGGACCTATCTGGCATTTGGGCATCCGGCCCTGGCCCCACGGAAGGGAGAAACCGCGTGGCAAAGTACGATGTGGCGATCATCGGGAGCGGCCCGGGAGGGTACGTGACCGCGATCCGGGCCGCCGAGCTCGGCTTGAAAACCGTGGTCATCGAGAAGGACCCCTTCCTCGGCGGTACCTGCCTGCACGTCGGCTGCATCCCTACAAAAGTCCTGCTGCATCACGCGGATGTGTACGAACATTTGAAGAACGCCGCCGAGTACGGCTTCGAGGTGAGCGGGCTGAAAATCAATTGGGCGAATGTCCTGGCGCGCAAAGACAAGATCGTCAAGAAGCATGCGAAGGGCATCGAGATGCTCTTCAAGAAGAACAAGGTCGAGAGCGCGACCGGCTGGGGCCGCTACGCCGGGCCGGGGCGCGTGAGCGTCGAAAAAGACAGCAAGAAGGCCGAAATCGAAGCGGCGAACATCATTCTGGCGACGGGTTCGGAGGCACGCTCACTCCCGGGCGTCGAGATTGACGGCAAGACCATTCTCAGCAACCGCGAAATCCTGCAGCTCCCCGAAATTCCAAAAACTATGATCATCGTCGGCGCGGGCGCCGTGGGCGTCGAGTTTGCTTCCATTTTCAATTCGTTTGGCACGCAGGTGACCATCCTCGAAATGCTGCCGCGCGTCGTGCCCGTCGAGGACGAAGAGATTTCCGTGGAACTCGACAAGATTTTCCGCAAGAAAGGCATTCAGATCTTCACGGAGAGCAAGGTCGAAACGGTAAAGAAAGACGCGAAGGGCGTCACCGTCACGTTCAAGGACAAAGACGGAAAGACGCAGACGCTGCAGGCGGAAAAGATTCTCATCGCCGTGGGCCGGAAGCCGATGACGGAGAATTGCGGCCTCGAGAAATCGAAAGCCAAGGTCGAGCGCGGATTTGTTCACGTTGGCCCGTACATGGAAACCGAAGAAAAGGGCCTCTTCGCCATCGGCGACATCGTTGCCGGCCTGCCGCAACTCGCGCACGCCGCCTCAATGGAAGGAATCACCGCGGTGACGCGCATGGCCGGGAAACCAGTCCAGCCGATTGTGAAGACGCGCATCCCCAACGCCACTTACTGCGAGCCGCAAATTGGCTCGATCGGGCTGACGGAAAAGCAGGCGCGTGACGCCGGCTACAAGGTGAAGACCGGAAAATTCCCGTTCGGGGGGAACAGCAAAGCCACAATTCTCGGCAGCCACGGCGGATTCATCAAAGTTGTTTCCGATGAACAATACGGCGAAATTCTCGGCGTGCACATCATCGGGCCGCTGGCGACGGAAATTCTCGCCGAAGCCGCGACGGTTTTGCATCTCGAGGGCACCGTGGACGACATGATGACCATGATTCACGCGCACCCCACCGTATGGGAAGCGATGGGCGACGCATTTGCGTCCGTGCGTGGATTGCAGATCAACGTCTAAACTTACGTGAGCACCTGCCTCACCACCGATCTCGGCCTTATCGGCTACGCCGAAGCGTACGCGCTGCAGAAACGCATTGTCGCCGCGCGCAAGGCGGGAGCCATCGAAGATATGCTGCTGCTTTGCGAGCATCCCCACGTGATCACGCAGGGCCGCAGCGGCAAGCGCGAACATTTGCTCGTAACCGGCGATGTCCTGCGGCAGCGTGGGGTCGAGTACTGCGATACCAGCCGCGGCGGCGACATCACCTACCACGGGCCGGGGCAGATCGTCGGCTACCCAATCTTGAATCTCGGCGCAATTCGGCGCGATGTCGTCTGGTACGTGCGCATGCTGGAAGAGGTGATGATTCGCGCCAGCGCGGAACTGGGCGTCGTCGCCGAGCGCGAAGCTGGCAAGACCGGCGTGTGGGTGAAAAGCAGCAGCGAACACGGACCGTCCGGGAAACTCGGCGCCATCGGCGTGCATATCAGCCGCTGGGTGACCTCCCACGGCTTCGCCTACAATGTTTCGACCGACTTGCGCTACTTCGACCTGATCGTGCCTTGCGGCCTGGCTGAAAGAAAGGCGACGTCGCTCGAGAAACTGCTCGGTCGCACTGTGCAGTGCGCCGACGTTTCTCCGCGGATCGCCAAGCACTTTGGCGAAGTGTTCGGTCTGGAAATACGCGGCACATCGCGCCGGGAATTACTGGAAAAATTGGAAGCGAGTGGGCGGGAACTCGCCCTTTCGGCTTAGGAATTGGAGCAACGAAAGTGGAGCAACGAATGACCAGCGGGATCACACGGCAGCAGCACCTCGATCTCTACTACTTCATGAAGCTGAATCGCGCCGTCGAAGACACGATGGTAAAGCTCTTCCGGCAGAATAAGATCGTCGGCGGCCTCTATGGGAGCCTCGGGCAGGAAGCCATCTCCGTTGGCACGGCCTACGCGCTCGAGAAAAAAGACTGGCTCGCGCCGATGATCCGCAATATCGGCGCTCTGCTCGTCAAGGGCGTCCCGCCGCGCGACATTTTCATGCAGCATATGGCGAAATATGGCTCGCCCACGCTCGGCAAGGACGGTACGAGCCATTTCGGCGATCTCGAAAATCTGCACATCGTTTCGCCGATCTCCATGCTGGGCGATTTGATTCCCGTAATGGCCGGCGTGGCCATCGCCGGCCGCTACCTTGGACAAAAGATCGTCACCATGACCTGGATCGGCGACGGCGGCAGCTCGACGGGCGTCTTTCACGAGGGGCTGAATTTCGCCGCCGTGCAAAAAGCGCCGTTTGTGCTGATCCTGGAGAACAACCTGTGGGCCTATTCGACCCCGGTGCGGCGCCAAGTGCCGCTCGAGAATCTCGCCGACCGCGCCAAGGCCTACGGCATCGCGAGCTACATCGTGGACGGAAACGATGTCGCGGCCGTCTATCAGACGTCGAAAGAAGCCGTGGACCGCTGCCGCGCCGGCGAGGGGCCGATCCTCATCGAGGCCAAGACCTTCCGCCGGCTGGGACACGCGCAGCACGACGCCGCCGAGTACGTGCCCAAGGAGATGCGCGCCTACTGGGAAGCGCGCGACCCGATTGCGCTGCACGAAAAATTCCTGACCAGCGAAAAGCTGCTCGACGCGAATGGCAAAGCGGAAATCGAGAAAAAGATCGATACCTTGCTCGCGGCCGAGCGCGACTTCGCGGAGAATTCTCCGTCGCCGCCGCCGGAGCTGGCCGCGCAGGGCGTCTACTGCGAAGGCTGTCACACGCCCAAGCCCAAGTGGGAACGGCCGATTGCCGAGGTGACGCCGCCGAAATCGAGCATCGAAGCTGTCTGGACCGTCGAAGGCTTTGGCCGCGGCAAGGGCTCCAGAGGCGCAAATGCGCCGATTCACTTCGGAGACACGCCGGCCGTTGTGGGAAAGCCAGTGAGTGAACGCAAGCCGGTCGCAAAATCATCCGCAAAGAAACCAGCGAAGGCTGCGGCGGCGGCCGCTTCGCGAAAGGCACGGAGATAACCATGGCGCCGGTAACCTTTCTCGAAGCCATCAAGCAGGCCATGTTTGAAGAGATGGAGCGCGACCCGGCCGTGGTGCTCCTCGGCGAAGACGTGGGCGTGTACGGCGGGGCTTTCAAGACCAGCGAGGGCTTGCTCGAGCGTTTCGGCTGGGAGCGCGTGATAGACACGCCGATCAGCGAGAGCGCCATCATCGGCGCGGCGTGCGGGATGAGCTATCTCGGTCTGCGCCCGATTGCGGAGATGCAGTTCATTGATTTCATTCTTTGTGCGTTCAATCAAATCACCAACTTCGTCGCCAAGGGCCACTACCTCTGGGGCGCGCCGGCGCCTATCGTCATTCGCGGGCCCTCCGGCGGCGGCGTGCACGGCGGGCCGTTCCATTCAGCGAATCCGGAGATGTATTTCGTGCACACGCCGGGGCTGAAAGTGATCTACCCCTCGACCCCGTACGATGCCAAGGGATTGCTCAAAGCCGCCGTGCGCGATAACAATCCCGTCCTATTCTTCGAGCACAAATTCCTCTATCGCCGCATCAAGGAAGAGCTGCCCGCCGAGGACTACACCGTGCCGATCGGCAAGGCCGTTGTCCGCCGCGAGGGCCGGCACCTGACGATTCTTTCCTACGCCGCCATGATGCACACCTCACTCGAGGCGGCCGAGCAGCTCGCCATGGAAGGCATCGAGGCCGAAGTCATTGACTTGCGCACGCTGTTGCCGCTCGATGAGGAGACGATTCTCGACTCGGTGAAGAAGACGAACAAAGTCCTCGTCGTCCACGAAGACACAAAGACAGGCGGGATCGCCGGTGAAATTGCCGCGATTCTCTGCGAAAAAGCCTTCAGCGATCTTGATGGCCCGGTGTTCCGCGTGACCGCGCTCGATACGCCGGTGCCGTACGCGCCGCCGCTCGAGGAATATTTTCTGCCCAACAAGGAAAAAGTCTTGCACGCCGCCCGTGAGCTGGCGCGCTATTAGATTTCGCAGTTCAACAGGAGAACGATTATGGCCGTTGACATCGTGATGCCCCAGATGGGCGAAAGCATTTTCGAAGGCACCATCACCAAGTGGCTCAAAAAGCCCGGCGACAAAGTCGAGCGCGACGAGCCGCTCTTCGAAATCTCCACCGACAAGGTGGACGCGGAAATCCCCTCGCCCTCGGCCGGCGTTTTGAAGGAGATCAAGGTCGGCGAGGGCCAGACCGTACCGATTCAAACCGTCGTCGGCGTGATTGACGTTGCCGGCTCATCCGCTGCCGCTACTGCATCAGCCAAAGCCGAAACTCCGAAACTCGCGCCGGCCCCGGCAAAGACCCCGGCACCCGCGCCAAAGGCTGCTCCTCCGGCAGCCACGGCTGCTGGAGCACCCGCAGCCGAGCGCCACGACGGCGAACGGATCCACAGCTCGCCTCTCGTCCGGCGGCTGGCGAAGGAACATGGAATTGACCTCACAACTGTTCCTGGCACCGGCGCCGGCGGCCGCATCAGCAAGGAAGACATCATGGCCGCCATCGGCGGCGGAGCATCCGCTGGAACTACTGCTGCGCCCGCGCGCGCCGCGGCTCCGCCCCCGCCGCCCGGTGTTTCTGGCGGCCAGGCGCACGTGGCCTTCGAAACGGCCGTGCCGCGCGAGAAGATTTACTTCGGCCATTACGAAGTTCAGCCCATGACCGCCATGCGGCAGCGCATCGCCGAGCACATGCTCGCGTCGAAGCGCGTCTCCCCGCACGTCTATTCGGTGGATGAGATCGACATGACCAAGATCGCGGCCTTGCGCAGCAAGACCAAGGACGAGTTCGAAAAACGCCACGAGACCAAGCTCACCTTCATGCCTTTCTTCGTGCGTGCGGCGGCCGAGGGCCTGCGCGCGTTCCCCACTCTGAACGCCTCGCTCGACGGTATCAACGTCGTCCTCCACAAGGAGATCAACATCGGCATCGCCGTCGCGCTCGACTGGGGGCTGATTGTTCCGGTGATCCGGAATGCCGATGAGAAAAACTTTCTGGGGATCCAGCGGGCGCTGAATGATCTCGCCGAGCGCGCCCGCTCAAAAAAGTTGAAGCCTGACGAAGTCCAGGAAGGCACCTTTTCGATCACCAATCCCGGCGTCTTCGGCGGCCTCTTCGGCCTGCCCGTGATCAGCCAGCCGAACGTCGGCATCCTCGGCCTCGGCGCAATCGAGAAACGTCCGGTCGTCATCAACGACTCCATCGCCATCCGCTCGATGTGCTACGTCACGCTCAGCTACGACCACCGCGTCGTGGACGGCGCCATCGCTCACCAGTTCCTTCACAAAGTGAAGGAGACCCTCGAGAACTGGTCCGAAAGCGTTTTATAAGAGCCTTGACTTACTGAATCAGCGGCTTCCGCTTCGCCACCCACACCGCAAATCCCTCCTGCGGCACCGGCTCGATTCCCGCGTCCCGCAGCGTTTCCCGCACAAACCGGTGCCGGACATTCTCCTCCGAAAGCGCCACGTCGGTGACGGCTGCGAATTCGCTGGATGCAACCTTCGTCCGGATGCGCTCTGCCGTGTACGCCAGCAGCTTCGAATCCGCCGGCGCGCGCGTCACCGAAATCGCGTGCACGAAGCCGCGCGTCCCGTTCCGCCGGTAGCCGTAGTCGAGCTTCATGGGGTCCCCGGGGAACGTGAATTCGTCCATGCGCACCTGTCTTTCAATGCGTTCCCACACGCGCGCCGCCCGAAACACCTGGTTGCAGTAATTGCGAATCGTTCCGCGGCTCCCCGGCCGCTCGTAAACGCCGCCCCCGCCCGCCCGGGCCGATGGCGGCGCCACATGATCGGCGTACAGCCGCTCGAGTTCCACATCGAGGTCGTCCGCCAGAACGCCTTTCTGCGGCGCGATCTGCAGGGCATTTGACAGCGTGGCGTCCCACTTTTCGAGGAGCGCCTGCCAATTTCCATTCGCCGTCTCGAATTGGCGCTCGATGTCGTCGCGCAGCGCCCGCAGCAGCGCTTCATCCGCGTTCGGGTGCAGCCGCCGCACCCGCGCGTATTCTCCCGGGTCTTCGAGGAGGCGCAGCCGCCGCTCGCCGCTCGCCGGATCAAATACCAGCACGCCGATATTAACCCATTCGTCGCGCACCAAATTTGGCGTGTACCGCAGGATGCGATACGCGCAGGGCCGTCTTTCCACGAGTGTTTCAGTCATGGTTCACGTCCAGTTTGGAAATGGTTGCCGGGAACATCCCTTGGTTTCGAGAAGCAAATCTGGCACGCGCTGCCGCCGCCGGTCCAGTTGCTCGAGCAGCCGGAAGAGCGCGGCGTGGTCGTCCTCGTACCACTCCGGCGGAATCTCGCGGCTCACTTCGTCGAGGACGCGCTCGGTGAGCCGCTTCTCCAGCCGCTCGAGCCACGGCGCGAACGATTCCATTCCGATGACGCCCTCGTAGACGCGGTTGCGCGCGTACAGGCCGCGCAGCGGCGCGTCCGGAAACGTCCACTCGCCGGCGTTGAAGCAGAAGCCCTGGTCAATCATCAGGGTCTTGTACGCAGGCAACGAACCATCCGTTGCCTCGCGCATCTCCTGGAAAAAAAGCGTCTGCCGGCCGTTCGTGTTGCACGTCCATTTGTCGAAGACCAGCATCCCCGCGAAGTCGTGCAAATTCTCGACCCGGCGGAGCTGCTCGTCCGGCAGAAAATCGTGCAGCGTGAGCCGCCGCGGGTCGCCCGGATAGCGCGAGCCGAACTGCAAGCCGGCCGCGCACGGAATCCGCGTCCGCGCCAGCTCGACGGCCAGGTCGGGCGTCAGCCGGATCAGATCCTCGGTCACTTCCACGATGACTGCGGGTGTCGTCGGCAGACCCAGCCGCGCCGCCAGCTTCGTTCCCAGCAGTTCGTTCACCAAAATCCGCCGGTGCTGGGGATTATTCTGGAACTTCACGACGTAGTAGTGCCCGTCGCTGCATCGCAATAGGTGCGATTGGGCGCCGCCGCGCATTCGCCGGATCTGCTCGAGCGCACGCAACATGCGCGGGCTATGCTAGCGGTCTGGAACGAACGCGGCAAGCGATCTGAGCGTCCCCAAAGCCCCGTTCCGTTCTGAGATGGGATTCGTCCGCAATTGGCACTCAGCCGCGGCAGACCGGTGCGGAGCAAGTTCCGCTCTGAAAAGAAAACGGGCCCGGAATGGTCCCGGGCCCCGACATTCATGGCAGGACTTGCCGAACGACGCTAGCGCCGCTTGCGCTTCCTTGCGGATTTCTTGCCGCGCCTCTTCGCGCTCTTCTTGGCCTTTTTCCTGGCCTGCTTCTTTGCCCTCTTTTTGCCTTTTGCCTTCCTCGCCTTTTTCTTGCCCTTCCTGGAGGCCCTCTTTTTCTTGGATGACTTTTTCTTCCGCCGGGCAGCGGGCGCGGGAGCAGCCGCGACGGGCTCCTCCACGATGACGATCTCTTCTTCTTCGGTCTCCATCATCTCTTCGCTGTTACCGCGCATCTCTTCGTCATCTTCCAGTCGGGACAGCTCGTTGTCGTCTTCGAACGCATCCTTTTCAAAATCCATTCCAGCCTCCACACGGAGAATCCTTCCCGGCGCTCCGGGACGGGACGCTCGGCCGGCCGGAGACCGCAAGCGGCTGCGCCCCGATGGCTTTGCTACCGCAGTCCCCCTCGGTTTGTCAAGGCGTTCTGGAGGTGCCCTTCGCGAAGTTCTCTCAGGCCAAGGAATGTCAGCGGGTAGTCAACTCCGGCCACGGAAACGCCATCGGACGCGTAACGAATTGACAATACAGATGTTAGTTCTTATTGTTCGCAGTCGCCTTGCTATGGGCAACGGCCGTGGCCGGATGCCGGCCCTTTGTGCCGGTCTTGGGTCGAGAGGTTTTCGATGCCGTTTCTGGCCCCCCGCCGAGTGTGTAGATGCGCAGGACCATTCCTCGGCGCACCCTCCCGGCACCCAGGCGGTTCCAGCGCCGTATGTCGTCTGGGTTCACGCTGAATCGGTCCGCGATGCCGTCTAGCGAATCGCCGCGTCGCACGCGGTAACGCACCAGGCGGCTTTTGGCCTCCGCCTGCGTTGCCGGAATGGTCAGCTTCTGCCCGGGCTCGAGCGCCGCGCCGCGCTCCAGGTTATTCGCCTCCGCAATCGCCACCGCGGTCACGTGATACCTCTTCGCAATCGCCGTGAGCGTTTCACCCGATTCCACGCGGTGCCGCCGCCAGCTCACCCACTTATCCGGCGGGATCGCCGCGATCTCCGCAAAAAATCGCTTCGCGGTACCCTGCGGAAGCCGCATGGCAAATTCGGGGTTCGTCGGCGTGGCCAGCCGCAGCAGCGATGGATTCAGCGATCGCAGGGTCTCCACGTCCGCGTCAATCGTCTCCGCCACGAGCCGGAGATCAATCGGCCGGCCCGGCTTGACGATGTCCGCCGGAACCGGTGCGTCCGGATCCACTTGAATGTTGTAGTGCGCGGCGTCCTTCGCAATCAGCGTCAGCGCCAGAATGATGGGGACGTAGTTCTTCGTCTGTGTGGGCAGGACATTGCGCTTGTACAGCTCCCAGAAATCCGCGTAGCCCGTGCGCTCGACCGCCTTCTGCACGTTGCCTGGGCCGCAGTTGTACGCCGCCATCGCCAGATACCAGTCGCCAAATTGCGAATAGAGGTCGCGCAAATGCCGCGCCGCCGCGCGCGTGGCTTTCTCCGGGTCCTGCCTCTCGTCCACCCACCAGGTCCTTTGCAGTCCGTACTCCTGCCCGCGCCAGGCCAGGAATTGCCACATGCCGCGAGCACCAGCGCGCGAAAGCGCCTGCGGCTGGAACGCGCTCTCCGCCTGCGCCAGGAAGATGAGGTCCTGCGGCACACCCTCTTCCCGTAGCGTGCGCCCGATCATCTCGCGGTAGCGCCCCGCGCGCCGCAGCCCGGTCTCCACGATGGCGCGGCCCCGCGGCGTCTGGAAGAAATTCAGAAACGACAGCACGGTGTCGTTCACCGTCAGCGGCAGGTCGTGCGACACGCTTTTCGCGGCTTCTTCGGCGCGGTCCTTCAGCCGCGGGTCCACGGGAAAAGTCATCTCCGCAATTTCCTCGATCGGCGCCGCCACCGCCGGCGCTTCCTGGAATCCATCGCCCGCGCGAAACGCCTGCAGTTCGTAGCCGTAAACCGTGTCCACGATCCGGCGGAAGAGTTCCGCAAGCCGCGCATCGCCGTTCAGGTCGTAGCCGCTCTCGAGCAGCAAATCCACCCCGTCGTCGAAATCGCGCCGCGCGGATACCAAATGCCCCACCTTGTATTCCTGTTCGCCCGCGATGAACTTGGCTTCCACCTGCGCGACCAGCAGGTCTTTGGGGCTCTGGACCTGTGGGATCAAGATCGTCAGCCGCTGCGCGGCAGCGCCTGGGTTGGCTCCAATCAAGGGAAGGGGTGGGAGATTGATTGCCGCCTGCTGCGCCGGAGCAGTCCCTCGCGAAGACCCCCTGGCCTGGCCGTTTCCGGGCACTTTCGCCTGAATGGGCCGCTTGGCTGCGTCCTCGCAGCCGCTAAATCCCAGCGCCAGCAAGGCGATTCCTGCAACAAACTGGACTCGTACGCCCATCCGCCTATGGTAGATAGACGCACAAGGGGGGTCAACGCATTCCAGCCCGGTAGGCGCCGTCACCCGCAACACGCCAGGCCATCCGACGGAACCCTTCCGTACTATGGCCAGTTGGCGAACATGGTGTCGATAGGACCGCCGAACCAGTATTTGTAAAAGCCCTCGTCGCACGGGTTCATCGCGGCGCCGTATGTTTTTTCGAAGTGCCGTCCGAAATGCGGCCGCCGGCCGTCCGCGTCGCAGAAGGTATACTCCTCTGAAAGTCCCCAGGAGCTGAACACACGCCCGGACTTCTTCATTAGGTTTGGGTCCGCGGCAAGGCACGCAATCGCGCGGCCGGCATAGAGCGGCGTCTCGGATTCGGCGTAGTTCGGTTCCTTCTTCACGGCGTCCCGCCAATTTGCCTCAGTGACGCCGAAATGTTCCAGCATCACTTCCGAGCGCAGGAAGCCCGGCGACAGCGCCACCGCCGCGACGTTTTTTCTCTTCAGCTCGCGCGCCATCCCGAACGCCAGCCGGATGATCGTCGTCTTGACCATGTCGAAGAAGAGATTTCCGCGGTAGGTATAGGAATCGCCGTCGCCAACCTCGACGATGAGCCCCGTTGCCTCGTCTTTCTTCGCCGTTTCGATCAACAACGGCGCCGCATAGTGGCTGGTGATGATGTGCGTATGGATCCCGTTCCGGAACATGGCGAAGCCCTTCTCCATGTCGAGCTCCCAGAAAGTCTTACCCATCTCGTGTTCCGCGCTCTCGGAGATATCGTTCACCAGCACGTGGAGTTTCCCCTGCTCCTCTCGTATTCGCGCGATGAGTTGCTTGACCTGGTCCGCTTCCAGGTGATCCACCACTGCCGGAATTCCCTTTCCGCCGCGCTCCGTCACCATCTCCGCCGTCTCTTCGATTGTTTCCGGCCGCACCAGGTAGTACTCGGACGGAAGGCGCCGCACCGCGCTTCTCTCCGTTCGTTTGGCGCGCGTGCTCCTGCCCGTGCAATAGACCGTCGCACCGGCCTCGCCGAGAGCCAGAGCCGTGCCCCGGCCGACACCCCGCGTCGCACCCGCCACCAGCGCCACCCGGCCTCGGAGATTCGGCGGTTGATACGGTGTAGGGGAACCATTGGCAGCCATCGAAGCACCTCCCGGCGGCGATGGGTGTGATTATAAACGGTCATTCATTAATGTCAAGTGGAAAATGAATGGCCATTCAGTTATAATGCCCCCGCCGTCGGCAAGGCGGCTTGCAAAATGTCCCCGCGCCCCCGTGAAACCTCCGACGAAGAGCTCCTCGCCGCCACCGCGCGCGTCATGCAGCGCCGCGGCCCCACGCAGATCACGCTTGCCGACGTTGCCAAAGAAGCCGGCGTCGTCCCCGCCACGCTCATCCAGCGCTTCGGCACCAAGCGCGAACTGCTGCTCGCCACGGTGCGTTCGGCGCCCGGCGATGTTCCGCAGCAATTCGCCGCCGCGCGCGCGAAGCACAAATCTCCCCTTAAAGCACTCGTCGAGCTCCTCGTCGAGTGCACTAGCTTCGCGGCGACTCCCGAGGCCATGGCCAACGGCCTGGCCTATCTTCAGAACGATCTGAGGGATCCGGACTTTCGCGCCATCACCCTCGCGCAGTTCCGCGCCATCCGCGAAGAAACGCGTAAGCTTCTCGACCAAGCCGTTGCCGCCCGCGAATTAGTGAACTGTGATACCGCCAAGCTCGCCCGATTGCTCCAGCAAGTCTATGGCGGCTCCATGCTCGACTGGGCCGTCTATCGGGAGGGTACTCTTGCCTCGTGGGTCCGCGCCGACCTCGAAGCCCTGTTGGCTCCCTTCCGCCGCGGCCGGAAGCCGAAATCGCGCCGCTAGTTCTGGACTTGGTACTCGATGGCTCGCCGCGAAGATTGCGCTTGTCTATCCTCGATGTTTGTGTTACCCTTTGTTTGCGTTTGTTGCTCTTGTACAACCTTTGGATTCGTGAATGAAGAAGGGGCTGCGAGACAAACCTCGCGGCCTTTTTTGTTTTACGGCTGGAGGCGTCCGGAGACTCGCAAGACGATCCGGATGCGAGGCATCAGATAGCTCAAAGTAGAAAAGAGAAAAAGAAGTGAAAGAACAAGGAACAGTGAAGTGGTTTAATGCCAGCAAGGGCTTCGGATTCATCCAGCGCCAGAGCGGGGAGGACGTTTTCGTCCATTTCTCCGCGATCGTGGCCGATGGCTACCGCTCCCTCAACGAAGGGCAGGCGGTTGAGTTCGAAGTCACCAAGGGCCCGAAGGGCTTGCAAGCCTCGAACGTCCAGCCTCTCTAAACCACGGCACAAAAAACATTGGGCGTCCCGATTCTATCGGGACGCCCTTTTTGTTTGCACCTTGCCCTCGACATCGCAAACGGTTTTATTTCGGCAGTGTGTACTCGCCTTCGACTTCGCAGGAGATGGCGTCGCCGGCTGCGGCGCAGTTGAACGTCCCCCCGCCTTTCACTCCCTTGAGCTTTCCGCTGCCGCTGAGAAACGTCCACGCCCCCTTCTGGCTCTGCACGGCGCCGTCTTTCAGAGTCGCAGTGCTGCCGTAGCTGACGCGGAATGTGTCGCCGTTGCTCATGGTCGTAACGTGATAGCCGCGGCTGCGCGCCATGTTGCCGGTGTTGTCGTCGGACGCGGTGCTGACGCCATCCTTCGTCTGCACGCCCGCGATTTCCATGGGCTTCGTCCAGGTGCACTTGAGCTGCGCGACGCTGAGGCTGTGATTGGCCATGCCGGCCACCGGTACGACGTGCTGCGGATCGGGCTTGCCGCACTGGTTCGTGCCGGAGATCTTGGTCTGCGCGGAACTCGAGCATACGAACACCAGAAGAATCAGGAAACCCACGGTGATTTTTATTTTCATGTGGTACCTCCAGTACCGAGGGGATTTGCCGCGGAGTATATCACTCGCGGCTGGAACAGGCTTCTTGCACCTCAGGCTTCTTCCCAGCCCGAATGCACTTTCTTCAACGTGGGCAGCGCATTGACTCTGTTCCGCATACGCCACTAAGATGCAGCTCCGATGCGTGTCCTTCGCGACCCGCTGCGGAGCAACCCGCGTTTTCAGGCCATTCTGCAAAAATTGAATCTGCCACCGAAGTGAATTGCGATTCCGCGGGTGATTGCATCTAAGTCACAATTCTCAACAGG
>JBGOWC010000107.1:0-6607 GCA_041478415.1 Terriglobia bacterium | reverse complement strand
CGCAACCGCAGGATTCCATCCGTCAGGTTTTGCGCGAACCCGTTCGGCGCCACATCCACCAGCTTCCCAGTGAAGTCCGTGTCCACCGCCGAGCTGCTCGCATGCAGATCGAGCGTGACCGGTCCGGTGACCTCGGTGTCCTTCGTAAACGGCGCGGTCGTATTCAGCGTGCCGTTCCCCATGAGTCCATTCGCGGCCCCGGCGGAGTGCAGGTAGTAGCGCGTCGTCTTCGCCCGCGCGAGCGGCCAGTCGTCTTCCTCGCGCCAGACGTTTTTCCCCATCACAAAAATCTTGACCGGTTTCTCTCGTTCCACGCCGTTCGCTTCACCCTTCAGCAGCCAGTCGTACCAATGCAGGATCGCTTCGTCCTCATCGAAGGGCGCCTTTTCGCCGAAGTCCACTGCGCCGATCTTGCGGCTGTCCCACCAACCGGCGTGCCCGCCGACTCCGACAAGCAACCGTTGGCCATGCTTGGCTGCGTCCGTACCCGCTTCCGTTTTCAGCCGCACATAGTTGCGAAGCGACCCGCCGAGAAAAATGTCGTACCACGCCGCAATCGAAAAGACCGGCACGCCGATCTGCCCGTAGTGCTCCTCGATGGACCACTGCTTCCAGTAATCGTCGTAACTCGGATGCGCCAGCCAGTCCGTGAAATACGGCGCGAGGCCGTCCGCGCGCGGCGCTTCGCGCACGGGATAGTCCGCCAGCGGAAGTTTTCCGATCCAATCGATCGCCTTGCCTTCCCAGTCGCTCCGGCGATCCAGGGTATTTTGGGCCAGGCCCGTCGTCCACGATTCGTTGAACCACTGCTCGAACGCGCCGCCCTGATACGTCCAGCCATCGTGATAATTCGAAGCCGTCACCTCCGGGCAGATTCCCGCGAGGTGCGGCGGGCGCGCGATCGCCGCCAGATATTGCGTCGCGCCGACGTAGGACCCGCCGAACATTCCCACCTTCCCGTTGGAATAGGGCAGCCCCGCGGCCCACTCCACCGTGTCGTAGCCGTCCTGCGATTCATGCTTGAACGGATACCACTCGCCCTCCGAGCGAGACCGCCCGCGGACGTCTTGCGCGACAACAACGTAGCCGCGCGCCGCGGCCTTCAGGCCGAATCCCTGCACGCCGTTCTTGTCGTAGGGTGTGCGCACGAGGAGCACGGGAAATTTTCCGTCCGCCTTCGGGCGATAGATATCGGCCAACAGCGTCACGCCGTCGCGCATCTTCGCCGCAACGTCGCGCTCGGCCGTGATCTCATACTTTTCTGCGGCAACGGCCTGCGGTACGAGGAACAAAACAATTGCGACGGCAGGAAATGCGGCCCAAACCAGACCCCGTCGGACACGATTCATAAGCATTGATGAAAACTCCTAAGCCGCGCATCTTAGGTTCGGTCCCCGGTAGAGTCAACTAGCGCTTCGGCAGCCGCACTTATCCAACTGGAAAAGTAGGTAGCTAAACGGGCTCACCCGGCACGGTTTCAATCTCAGTTGACTGATGCGCCAGTCAAGATGCGCGGAATAAGGGAAGTCTGTGTGACTTCCAGGCCAATTCCTTGTCCTCTGAGGCGTTGGACCAGTCGCTTCCTGCTCAGACGCATTTAGTTAAAGTCTTTTTTATCAATAACATGAAACAACTAGACGGCAGCCCCGGCGCTCACTCGCTTTGGCAGTGCCATTGCACTCCTAAGCCAGCGTCGCCGGGAGGCGATTCATGAAGAAACTGTTCGCCGTTGGGGCTTTGAGTTTCCTGCTGATGCCGGCTGCCAGCCTTGCCCAGGGTTCTGATCGGCGCCGTCATGCCAACGCCGCGGAGATAAGCGAGCTGGGCATCACCGGCGCGGCAATGGTCGGCGCGGCCGTGTTCCTTCGCCTGCGTTTTCCCCGCAAGGCAAAGTAATCAATTCACATCCGTAGTTCCTCCAAGATTCCTTTGGCCGGCGATGTTTGCGATTGTCCGCTGTGACGTCGTCAGCAGAACCCCGCCCAGGACGACGGCTGGAAGCCGCCTCCAACGTCGCCTGAAACTAAGAAAAAGTCCGCACCCCTTGCCGAAACCGCAAAGGGATGCGCCACCCAAATCCAGCCCGCCGCTATGGATGTGCCACCCGCTCACTGTGATGTACTCCGCACCGAAGCAAGCGAGTGCAGGGAGCTCAGTGCTTGACCGGGTCGGACGGGAAGTTCATCCGGCGCAGCAGGTCCCGGAAGCGTGGGTCGGAGCGCAGGGGGTCGAAGAAGGGTTCCGCCTTCAGTACTGTCATCTCTTCAGAGCGCTCGTCATAGGCCTTTCGCAGCCACTCGAACACACTGTCCTTATCGCCCAGCCCGGCATAGGCGATGGCCATATCGAACGGGTCGACGTACTGTCGCACAGATAGACGCCTCAATTCCTGAATCGCTTTGAGCGCCTCTTTCCTCCTACCCGACGCAGCATAGAGGTAGACCAGTCGAGCGTGCTCCAGATAGGGGAACTCCCCCAGCTTTTTGTACTCAGCAAGCGCCTCGGGATACATCCCTTTGAGCGTATAACACCAAGCAACATTTTCCTGCGCCGCCCCATTGTTGGGATCCAGCTCCAGAGCTCTCTTGTACTGGGCGATGGCCTCGTCGTACCGGCGTGAGCGCAAGTAATTCGAAGCAAGCACTACGTTTGTCAGGGGGGAAAGTGGGTCGAGCTCTAATGCGCGCTGGGCCTCGGCGATGCCCTCGTCCAACCGGCCCATGATGCGAACCAAAAACAATGCGTATTGCCAGTGAGCATCAACGCTATTCGGGTTCAACTCAAGAGCGCGCTTGTACTCGCGCTCTGCGCCGGGCCAATCCCAATCGAAATTGAACTTGACCTCCCCTAAGGCGGAGTGAGCTTCGGCGAGGGTCTCGTCCAGTTCCATGGCTTTGAGAGCCGCATCCCTGGCTTTTGGGAACACTTGCCTCGGTGACCGGGAAAAGCCCAGTCTCGCATAGCAGAAGGCTGCACCTGCGTGCGGGGAGGCGTAGGAGGGGTCTTTCTCGATCGCCTCGTGGAACGATTGGAGTGCTTTCTCCAGGTTTCCCGGCCCGCCGATCCTGTTCCAGAAATAGCGGCCCCGAAGATAGGCTGCGTAGGCTTCGGGGTTGACCGGCCGGGCGCTGGCCAACAGCGTCTGTTCCTGCGGCATCAGTTTAACTCGGACCTCGTCGGCGACGGCGCGTGCCATCTCACTGTGTAAAGCCAGGACGTCGCGCAGATCTCGGTCATAGCTGTTGGCCCAGAGATGGCGCTCCGGCACGGCCTCGATCAGTTGCACGGAGATGCGCACGTGATCGCCGGCGCGGAGAACGGAGCCTTCCACGACGGCTTCAACGTTCAGTTCTTGTGCGATCTGCGGCGCTGATTTTTTTGTGCCCTTGTACTGCATCATCGTCTGCCGCGAGATCACCCGCAGGGCGCTGATTTTTCCCAGCTCGGTAATTAGGGCCTCGGTCATCCCTTCGGCGAAATAGTCCTGCTCGGGGTCACCCGAAAGATTTGCGAGCGGCAGTACTGCAATCGAGCTTATTGGTTTTGTGCCTCCCCTAAAGATGCGGTCACGCCAGCCACCGGCGTTTAGCCCGACCAGCGCCGCCAACAGCACCAACGCGGCGACGGCCCCCAGCCCAATCCAGCGGACGGTTCGTGATCTGGCGGCCGCCGGTGCAAGACCATCCGCCGGGGCAATGAATCGGTAGCCACGGCGAGCGAGGGTCTCCACGTAGCGGGGCGTGTCAGCGGAATCGTCCAGAGCATCGCGGAGACGTTTGACGGCAGCGTTCAGGCTGTGCTCGAAGTCAACGAAGGTATCGGAAGGCCAGAGTTTTCTTTGCAGCTCTTCGCGAGTGACGACCTCGCCTGGTTGATCTAAGAGCAGTCTGAGGATTTCGATGGGCTGACCCTGCAGCTTGATCTTCATCCCCTGCTTGCGCAGCTCGCCCGCGCGGGGATCGAACTCGAAGACGCCAAAGCGCACGGTACGGGTGGTTGCGGCTTGGGTGGCCATTTCGGTTTTGGGGAGCTTCGATGGCGTTATATTCCCTCAACGTAACCCCGGCTACAACTGGTATTTGACTTCCCACCATAAGCCTCACCGATTCAACACGATAGCCTCTCACCAACGTATCGCAACGATCGAACCGCCGTTGCATTGAGGTACTGACGCCCCGGGCCAACTCTGGGCAGCACCACGCAAATCGCGGAGGTGCTCGCCATGAACCAACAAGTTCGAAGCCTCGTTGTAGCAAGTCTTCTTCTCTTGTGCCGGATGAACATTCAGGCGCAGACGCGTCCGGCAATCGCTGCCAGCCCGGAGCCGCAAATCACCGTTCATCTTTACAACTACGCCGGCGTTGGCCCAGCGGCGCTGCTCGAGGCGAATTCCGCCGCTTCCGGTCTGCTCGCGGAAGCGGGTGTGAAGACAGAGTGGCTGGATTGCACGCCCAGTTCGCCGGCGCGTCCCGGCGAACAGGCTTGCGCGTTCGGATCCCGCACGACGCATGTCCAGATGAACCTGATGAAGGGAGACGAGGGCAATTTCAAGGGGAGATCGCGGACGGCGCTCGGTTTTTCCGTTCTGCCGGACGAACGGGAACCCGGCACGGTGGCTTACATCTCGATGCTGCGGGTCCATCGGGTGGCGAGCCCAGACGTCATTTCGGAAGGCAAGCTCATCGGATTGGCGATGGCGCACGAACTGGGGCATCTCCTGCTCGGCACGAACGCGCATGCGTTCGAGGGAATCATGCGCGCGAATTGGCGTGTAAAGGACCTGGAGGATCCCGCGCACAGCGATCTTCACTTCACCGCTGATGAAAGCAAGCGCCTGCGCGCGGCGGCCGACTCACGGAGAAAGCAAGACGAAGCATGGGTGAGCGCGGCGGCGCGACTCCCGTAGAAACGCATTTTCCTCCCTCAAGACCGAACGGACCGGCCCACAGCAGAGGTTTCTTCCTTTCGGGTGGTTCCATTCGTCTGTGATAAGCTCCCCGCGAAATTGAGAATCGCAATCCTCCGAAGACGGTGAAGTCGAGATGCACCAATGACCATTCAAAAACCCACTCTTCCGCAATTGCGTGACGCCGCGACCCGCCTGGGATTTCGCATGACAGACGCGGACCTGGAGTCCTACCTCGATCTCATGAGCGACGGCTTGGCCGCGTACGCGCTGGTTGACGCAAAGCCGGACTATTTGCCGGCGGTGCGCCACCCGCGAGCTGCCGGATACCGGCCGGAGGGCGCAGAGAACCGCTACGGTGCTTGGTATCGGAAGACGACGGTAAAGGGAGCGCAGCAAGGCAAACTTGCCGGCAAGAAAATCGTGCTCAAAGACAACGTTTGCCTCGCGGGCGTGCCGATGGCCGCTGGGACTTCCATCCTCGAAGGCTACGTCCCCGATGTGGACGCGACGATCGTCACGCGCATTCTCGACGCCGGCGGAGAGATCGTAGGCAAAGCCGTCTGCGAGAATTTTTCATTTTCCGGCGGAAGCCATACCTGTGCTACAGGGCCGGTGCAGAATCCGCGCAAGCCCGGCTATTCTGCGGGAGGCTCTTCTTCCGGGAGCGCCGCGCTTGTTGCTGCCGGTGAAGTCCCGATGGCGATTGGCGGCGACCAGGGCGGCTCGATCCGAATTCCGTCGTCGTATTGCGGCGTTTACGGCATGAAGCCGACCTACGGGCTTGTGCCGTACACGGGAATCCTTTCGATTGAATTCACCCTGGATCATACTGGTCCGATCACGGGTAACGTGGCCGACAACGCGTTGCTCCTCGAAGTCATCGCCGGCGCCGATGGGATTGATGCGCGCCAGGGCGGCGTGAAAACGGCGGAGTACACGAAAGCGCTCGAGAAAGATGCCGGCGGCCTTCGCATTGCCGTGATCAAGGAAGGATTTGAGTTCCCCAACTCCGATGCGCAAGTAAATGCAAAAGTCCGCGCAGCCGCGGAACGATTGCGCAAATGCGGAGCGCACGTCGAGGAAGTTTCGATTCCGCTTCACCCGACGGGCAGCGCGTTGATTGTGCCGATCCTCGCCGAGGGAGCGCTGGACGCGATGCTGGGCAACGGCTTCGGAACGAATCACCAGGGAATGTACATCGCGAGTTTGATGCGCCATCTCTCTGCCTGGCGCGATCGCACCGATGAACTGCCGGTGACGATGAAAGCGGTCTTCCTGCTGGGAGAATTCATCAAACAGACGGAGCAAGGACGCATCTACGGAAAGGCGCAAAATCTCGCGCGGGAGTTGCGCGCGGCCTACGACGCCGTTCTCGAAAAATTCGATCTTCTCCTGATGCCTACGACTCCGATGCACGCCACGCCGCTTCCGCCGCCCGGTGCGAGCCGGAAAGAAATTTACGATCGCGCGCTGGAGATGATCGGAAACACCGCGCCGTTCGATCTCACCGGACATCCGGCCATGTCCGTGCCGTGCGGCCTGATTGGCGGCACGACCGGCGGATTGCCTGCGGGGATGATGCTGGTCGGCCGGCACTTCGAAGAATCGGCCATCTATCGTGCGGCGCATGCCTTTGAAAAATCCGGCGACTGGCAATCCTTCTAAATGCATCCGCGGCGGAAACTCCGCATTACCCGG
>JBGOWC010000257.1:0-3801 GCA_041478415.1 Terriglobia bacterium | reverse complement strand
TCGCTGCTTGTTCGGCCGCGCGCTCGTCCGCGATTGCGATATTTTCCGCGTCGCCGGAGATGCGCTCGAGCATCCGCAGCGCAATCGCCTGATCGTAAGGCATCGAGGCCAGCCGCTCGGCAATCCTCTCCGCAAGGGGCGCCGCAGCCATTGTCTCGGCAACGACCGCGTCGCGGTCCGGATTGAGCTTGCTCATTTCTTCCGTCACGCGCAGAACGTGCCGATCGAGCGCTTGCGCTGTCCCAGGATCAATCTGCTTGGCAAGCAGCGAAAACACGGCGTAGCGCGACGCGTTCCATCCGGGATCACCCGGCCGCCGTCCTGCGAAGCCGTGTTCCTGCCTCCAGCTATCTTTCGCCGGGCCAAGCGAGTGGTGGCACGCAAAGCATTGCAGCTCGGAATACTCGGGCCAGTTTTTTCCTTTTGCGCGCCAGGTAAGCCTCTCCATCGCGGCACGAAGTTGCACTGCTTGCCCCGCGCCCAAATCCCGCACGCCCGTCCACGCGGCGTCCTCGGCGGCCTTGACCGCCGCGGATTCGCGCGGCGCCTTCCAGTGCCGCGGCATCACCGCCGAAAAGGAATCCAGCTCGAAATACAGATCCGGGTGCCCCACCGCGATCATCTCGTGGTCCACGAATTTTTCCTGTGTCCCGAGATGGCAGGTGAGGCACTTCTCCGTGCGGTGGATGACGTCCCGCGTGTCGTGCATTCCGAGCGCAACCGATTTTTCATGCGGCCAGTCGCGCGTTGTGTGCGGCCCGAGCCAGCCGGACGCGGGACCGTGGCAGTTTTCACAGGAGACGCCCTCCGCAATTTCAAACGGCCGCCCGCGCTGCTCTGTCGAGGTGTACAACGCGTGGCAGACAAGACACCTCGGCGATTCCTCGGCCTTCGTCCCGAGTTTCAGGATTCGCGCCATGCGCTCGCCGATCTCGCCGGTCAGCGCCTGGTAGGTGCGGCTGTGCTTGTCCTTGAGAATCCACGTCGAGTATTCGTTCTGCAGGATGCGGCTCCCCGCGATGGGGCGCACGCTCCCATGGCAGCTTGTCGCCGCGCAGGAACCCGGCCCGATGTATTTCATCGGCTCGCCGGCAACGGCTCTCGCGACACGAGCGCGTGGATCCTCGGCATTGCCTGGCATATTTTCCGCAAGCAAAACAAGGGGAAGGGCCAGCACGGAAAGAAAAACGAAGCGCGAACGTGAGACGTGGGGGACGATGCGCATTCGGTCTCGCGGATGGCCTCTGCGCCCGTGCGGCCTGCGCGACCCGCGGGCTGAGGCCGGATCACTCCCGGAAAAATCCTGACGAAATCAGCTTGCTTATAGCCTTGCCGCTCGGCGATGTCAACGCGCCGCGTTATCTTTTTCGCGGCCCGCTGCGAAAAGTGAACCAGCGGCTATGGACAGGAACCCACTCCGCCAGTAGTATGCAGGTCGCAGAAAGTAATCTTGCGCGGCAGCGACTGGCAAGAGGTGAGCTGCGCTTCCGTTCACGAGACGGGCTCCGTGATCTTCGACGACCTGCGGGCCATCCAGCTTCGCTACGGGTATTTGCCCGCCGCGGAGATCGAAGCGCTTTCCAAACGGACCCAAACTCCGCTTTACCAGATCCACGGTGCCGCCAGCTTCTATCCGCACTTCCATCTGACGCCGCCCCCGAAGGCCGACGTGCGCGTCTGCGCCGACATGGCCTGCCATCTCCGCGGGGCCTGCGAATTGCGCGCGGAGCTAACTCGCCGCTTCTCGGCGTCGAAACCTGCGGATATGCAGATTCGCGACGTCTCTTGCCTCGGCCGCTGCGATCATGCGCCCGCAGTCTCGATCAACGATCAGATTTTCACGCACGTGGACGCGCTTGAAGTCGAGCATCTTGCGCGCGGCGCCATGCGCGGCGAAGACATCCATGAGCCGCATCCCGAGCAGTCACGCGTGCAATGTGTCGCCGACCCCTATGGCGAGGGCGAGAAATACGGCGTCGTACGGAAATTGGCCGCAACGAAAGACTGGGACGGCGCCCTCGCGCAGTTGAAGGCCTCCGAGCTGCGCGGCATGGGTGGAGCGGGCTTCTCCACGGAAATGAAATGGTCGCTCGTACGCAGGATGCCCGGGCCGGAAAAATACATCGTCTGCAACGCCGATGAGAGCGAGCCCGGCACGATCAAAGACCGCTTCATCATGACCCATCTTCCCTTCCTGGTCATCGAAGGCATGATCCTGGCCGCTTTCGTCACCGGAGCGAAGAAGGGCTACATTTACATCCGCCACGAATATCACATGCAGGAGGAAATTCTCGGCGAGGAGATTCGCCGCTGCTATCGCGGGGGAATTCTCGGCAAGAAGATTCTCGGCAGCGACCTCGATTTCGATATCGAAGTATTCGTCAGCCCCGGCGGCTACATCTGCGGCGAAGAGAGCGCGCTCCTCGAAGCGATGGAAGGCAAGCGCGCCGAGCCGCGCAACAAACCGCCGTTCCCCGGCCAGGCAGGCCTGTGGCAGAAACCCACGATCATCAATAACGTGGAAACTTTTGCGAATGTCCCGCAGATCTTGGCCCGCGGCGTCGAATGGTTCATCGCCCAGGGCGTCGGCGGCTCGCGCGGCCTGAAATTCGTTGGCGTCAGCGGCCACGTCGAGCGTCCCGGCGTCTTCGAAGTCCCCATGGGCACACCCATCTCCGAAGTCATTTTCGGCCACGCCGGTGGCGTCCTCGGCGGCAAGAAACTCAAAGCGTTCGCGCCGTCCGGACCTTCTTCCGGTTATCTGCCCGCCGGAATGGCCGATGTCCGGCTGGACTTCAAGGCGCTCGCCGATGCCGGCTCGATGCTCGGCTCCGGCGCGCTCGTCGTCTGCGATGCAGGCACTTGCATGCTGGATATGGCCTTGAATGCCGTACGTTTTTATCGCAATGAATCCTGCGGCAAATGCGTCCCCTGCCGCGTCGGCTCGCAAAAAATGGCCGACCTTCTCGCGAAATGGACCCAGGGCCATCTGACCGAATCGCAGTACCGCGCCGACCTCGCTCTCCTGGACGAATTGTCCGAGGCCATGAAGCTCACTTCCATCTGCGGCCTCGGACAAATTGTTCCTGCTTCGGTCGCATCGGTCTTGAAACATTTTCGCGATGAAATCGATGCCCATGTCCTGCAGGGCAAGTGCCCCTCGGGAATTTGTCATTCTCCCGCAACGCGCGTGGCCGAAGCGCAGCGTGTTGGGATTCGCCCGTGATCACCACATGAGCACGACAACCACACCTCCCGGTATTGTGGAACTCACAATCGACGGCAATCCCGTCCGCGTCCCTGCCGGCACGAGCGTCTTCGACGCTGCTCGGATGAACGGCGTTGCCATCCCCACGCTTTGCCACCTGCAAAACGAAACTCCCGTCGGCGTCTGCCGCCTCTGCGTCGTGGACACCGGGGCGCGCGTCTTCACCGCGTCCTGCGTCCGCCAAGTCGAGCCGGGCATGAAAGTCATCACCAATTCTGAGAAAGTGCAAGGCGCGCGCAAAACCCTTCTCGAACTTCTGATGGCCGACCATCCCTCTCCCTGCGCGCGCCAGGTCAATTCGGGCGATTGCGAGCTTGAAACTCTCGCCAAAGCCGCCGGCGTCTCTCAGCCGCGCTTTGCGAAGCGCTCCTTCTCGCGCGGCAAAGACGACTCCTCGCTCGCCATCGCGGTGGACCACGACGCGTGCATCCTGTGCGATCGCTGCATCCGCGGCTGCAATGAGATCAAGAACAATTTCGTGATTGGCCGGATGGGCAAGGGCAACAGCACCGGAATCGCCTTTGATCTCAACT
>JBGOWC010000007.1:0-13445 GCA_041478415.1 Terriglobia bacterium | reverse complement strand
TCTTTGCGACACGCAAACGTCGTCATTCTAACGGATGAAACCGAGTTCGCGCGGCTGCTGACGGCCTGCTGGCAGGGCGGCCGCCAGACCCCAGCCATTACTGTTCTTAACAGCGAGCTCTGGGATCGCCAGGAGAAACCGCACTACGATCTGGCGGTGGTGGGGCCGCTGCGCGAAGGAAAGCTCTCCGGAATCCTGCGCTCGCTGGACCCTTCCGTGGCGGTGATTCTTTGCTTGCGCGGCGATTTGCGCGAACTTGGCGACTTGCGCGCGCGTTACCCGCGGCTCGTCCATGTTCCGCTGCGCGAGGACTGGGCGCAAACGCTTCTCCTCGTTGCCGGGGAATCGCTCCGGCGGACGGAAGCGCTCCGATTGGCCCGACAATCCGAACACGCTGCGTCGCAAAACGCCGGCCACGCCGTCCTCGGCCGGTACATGCTCGAAATGCGCCACAGCGTCAACAACGCGCTCACCAGCGTCCTGGGAAATGCAGAGTTGCTCCTCCTCGAGCCGGGCCAGCTTTCCTCGCAATCTCTCGAGCAGATCAAGACGATTCACAGCATGGCGCTGCGAATCAACGAGATCATGCAGCGATTCTCATCGCTGGCAGTCGAGATGAAGGAGTCTGAGAAAGCTTCTCAAGGTGAGACGGAAGAGGCTCCGGCGGGGCCGGTTGGCAAGCGCTGAAAATCGCACGCGGTCATCTTACTCTTTGCAAATCAGCCGGTTACGGGCAAGGAGCGCAGCAGGTGGAGCATCGCGGCGGCTGGCCGCAGACTTGCTTCTCTTTTCCTTGGAGGAGTCTCGGGAGACTTTTGCACGTGGACAAAAAGATTCTCATCGTTGATGACTCGCCGTCCCAGGTTCGGCTGATCCAGAACGTCCTGGAGCACGAAGGCTATCGGCCCGTGGGCCTGAGCGACCCGCGGAAGATCGAGGAGACCATCGCGACCGAGCGGCCCAGCGTTATTCTTCTCGACGTCGTGATGCCCGGCCGAAATGGATTTGAAGTGTGCCGCGATTTGAAGGGAAACGCGGAGTTCAAAACCATCCCGGTGATTTTAGTGACCTCGAAAGACACCGAGAGCGACAAGTTCTGGGGCCAGCAACAAGGTGCCGACGGCTACGTCACGAAACCTTTCACGCGCGAGGAGCTGCTTCGCGCGGTGCGGCGGTTCGCATGAGCAATTATCCGGATGGATTGCCGGGAATGAGCGACGATTTTCAATTGACGGCTTTGCCCGCCGATGTGGACAGCGGGGACCTGCTCGAGGCGCTTGGACCGATCGAGCACAGCCCGCCGGAGCAGCAGTACTGCGTTTTTAGAAGCGGCCGCGAGCGCTTCTGCCTGCCGGTGCTGGACGTGGAAGAGGTCGTCGAATGGCCGATGCTGACGAAGCTGCCGCTCGCGCCTCCCTACGTGATGGGAATTTTCAATCTGCGCGGCGCGATTGTGCCCTTGATTGATATCGCCATGACGGAGGGCCGCCGGCCGGGCCTCCTGCCGAAGCATGTCGTCGTTGCTTCGTTGCGGGGCGACGCCCGCCGAGAAGATGTGCGCGTGGGAATCGCCGCGGACGAAGTCGTCGGCACTTACGCGGTTGCGCCCGAAGCGGTGCTCGATCAAGCGCCTGAAAACGTGCCGCACTGCATTGGGATGCTGCGGCATGACGATCGCCTGGCGCTGATGATTGATTTGTCCCGGTTGCTCGAGGTGTTTCCCGGCCCTGCGATCTAGTGAATTTCTTGAAGGATGCAGACGCGGCCCGGCGGCCGGCGGTTTGCTGAGGAAATTGGAGGAAGGCATGAAATCTCGACTGAGTTCCACCATCTGGATGCTCGTGCTGTGGAACGGACTGGCGCTCTTCGGCGTTTTGCTCCTGTCCTACCACGCGGGGCGGACGTCCGGAGGGGTGTCCATTTTCGACTTCGGCTCGATGTCCGGCAGCGCAAGCGGCGCCGTCCTTGTGGCGGTGTTGCTGGCTCTGGGCTCGGGAATGCTCCTCGCGCTGACGCTCGGCCGGCGTCTTCTAGCTCCGGTCCAGGAGCTCGCGGAATTCTCCGAGCGGCTCGCGGCGGGCGATCCCCGTGCGCGCGCTAATGTGTCCAGCCACGACGAGCTCGGCTACATTGCGGAAAATCTCAACCGCGCCGTCGCCAGGGTTTCCAAAGCCACTTCAAATCAGGAAGCCAGCGACTTGCTGCAGCGCAGCATCACCGACCTCCTGACCGTCATCAACCAGGTGGCGCGCGGCGATCTGACCCTGCGCGGCAAGGTCACCAACGACGCGCTGGGCAACGTTGTGGACTCCATCAACTACATGCTCGACAACTTCTCCAAAGTGCTCGAGCGCGTTCGCAAGGCGGCCATGGAAGTAAACGGCAGCGCGAACAACATCTTGGTTTCCGCGGACGAAATGCAGGCCGGCGCAACCCAGCAGGACCAGGAAATCACGAATACCTCGTCGGCCGTCGAAGAGCTGACCGTTTCGATGAAGCAAGTGTCCAACAACGCCGAGGCCAGCGCGGAAGCGGCGCGCCGCGCGCTCGACGCCGCCGAGCAGGGCAACCGGGCCGTGCGCGACACGCTCGAGGGAATGCAGCGCATTCGCGCGTCGGTGCAGGCCACGGCGAAGAAGATCAAGTCGCTCGGCGACCGTTCACTGGAAATTTCGGAAATCATCAACGTCATTAACGACATCACGGAGCAAACCAACCTCCTCGCCCTCAACGCCGCCATCGAAGCGGCACGAGCCGGCGAAGCCGGCCGCGGTTTCGCCGTGGTCGCCGACGAGGTGCGCAAGCTCGCGGAACACTCTCGCAGCGCGACGAAAGACATTGCCGCGCTCATCAAAGCCATTCAGGCGGAAACAAACGAGGCCGTGGTGGTCATGGAGGAAGGCACCAAGGAAGTGGAAAGCGGCGCCACTCTCGCCGATCAGGCCGGTCGCGCGCTGGATGCGATTTCCAGCGTCGTCCGCCAGTCGGCTGAGTTGGTGCAGGAGATCTCGCTGGCGTCGAAACAGCAAGTGCGCGGCACGGAAGGCGTAGCGCACGCCATGCAAATTATCTCCGGCATCACGCGGCAGACGTCGCAGGGTGTGCGGCAGACGGTGGGAACCGTCAGCCAGCTCGTCAAGCTCTCTGACCAGTTAAACGAAGGACTGGCGCAGTTCCGCGCGCTGGCGAAGTCGGGTGAATTGGAGGAATCCGAGCGGCCAGTGCCCGTGGGCGCTCGCCGTTAGCAGAAAACTCCCTGCCCTGTGAGGCCACCAGGGCGGAATTGTGGCGAGGATGAGCGAACGCCAGAGTCCGGCGCCCGGTCTGAGCGAACACGAATTGAGCGAGATCCGCATGTTGATCGAGGAGCGGACAGGAATCTGCTTTGATGAATCGCGCGAGCGGTTCTTCTCCGGCCGTGTGCGCGAGCACATGCAGCAGAAGGGCTTCCCGCGCGGGACGGATTTGCTGCGAGCTGCCCGGCGGACCAACGTCGAATACGAGGCGCTTCTCGAGCGGCTGCTCACGCAGGAAACGTCTTTCTTCCGCTATCCGGCCGTTTACGAGGCGCTCGAAAAACGCGTCTTGCCGGAGTTGCACGTCAAGAAGTTTTGGAAGAATCCGCGCACGCTGCGTATCTGGAGCGCCGGTTGCTCCACCGGGGAGGAGCCGTATTCCATCGCCATCACTACCTCCGATGCCCTCGCTTTCGCCGACGCGTGGAACATCGAGATCGTGGCGACGGACGTCGGCCGGCAGGCCCTGCGGACCGCCGAGGCGGCTACGTATAGCGGCCGGAGCCTGGCCAGCGTCACCGAGAGCCAGCTCGCCGCGCATTTTTCAAAGACAGCCGAAGGCTTTCAAGTCAAGCCCCGCCTGCGAAAAATCGTAACCTTTGCGCAGATGAATCTGGCGCAAGCGGTCTATCTGGGCCGGATGGACATGATCTTCTGCATGAATGTCCTCATTTATTTTGCGGAAGAGCGCCGCCGTGCGCTTCTGCAGCGCTTCTATGAAACGCTCGAGCCGGGCGGCTATCTCTTTCTGGGGCATTCCGAATCACTTTCAAAAGTTCCGGTGAAGTTCCAGGCCATCGTCCTGGGCGACTGCATCCTGTATCGCAAACCGGCGCCGGATGAAGTCCCGCAGCCGGAACTCGTCGCGGAGAGGCGCGCGTGAGCACTCCGGATCACGAAGCCATCGAGCTGTTCCTCCAGGAAGCGGCGGAGCACCTGCAGTTCCTGCGGGAATACTCCAGCATCCTCGGGGAGCCGGCAGCGCCGCGCGAGGAGATGGAGCGGCTCTACATCGCCGCTCACACGCTCAGCGGCACGTCCGCTAGCTACGGTTTCCCGCGGTTTTCGGAAATTGCCGCAAAGCTCGCGCACGTCTTCCAGTACGCCCTCAACGCGCCGCTCGGCGCCGACCTGCACGGCCCGCTGACGGAGTTTCTCTCGGACGCCATCTCCCTGCTCGAGACCGATCTCCTTGAAATCAGCGACACGGGGAATGAAGTCGGCGATGACATCGCGGCATTCAAAGAGCGCTACCGATTTGCGTTCCCAACCGAGCCACCGCCTCTGAACTATCCTCAGCAGCAGCCCGCGTTTGCTGCGCCGCAGGTCGCGGACGAAGAAGCCGCGGCGACGGGATCGTACTTCGACCGTCTGCCGGGCGACGACGAAGTGCCGGACGAAATTCTCGAATTCTTCCAGCCCGAAGCCGAGGAGCACCTCCAGGTGGTCAGCGACTGCCTGCTGGCGCTCGAAGGCGGCCACAATCCCGAAGAGATCAACAGGCTATTCCGCGCCATTCACACGGTCAAGGGGTCTGCGGCGCAGGTCGGACTGCGCCGGCTGGGCGCGATCGCCCATCGTGTGGAAGACCTCATCGGCCGCCTCCGCGATGGAGACATGGAAGCGACGCCGGACGTCGTGGACTTGTGTCTGGAGTCCGTGGACGTGCTTAAGAAGTGCCTCCACCGGCAATGGGCCGACGACGTCGAGATGCGCATCGGCGTGGACGCCCTGCTCGCGCGGATCGCGGAATTTGCGCCTCAGGAAGCAGAGGAAGCCGATGCGACGCCTGCGCTGGACGGCGCCGCCTCAATAAGATCCGATCCATCCGAGGCCGGCCCGGCAGCGGCAAAGTCGGCCGGGAAAGCGACCGCAGCCGCCCAGGCCCTCGCGAAATCCGTGCGCATTTCGCTGGGGCGTCTCGATCGCATGATGAACAACGTCGGCGAGCTGGTGATCAACCGCACTCGAATGGTCGGCCGCGTAACCGAGCTGCGCAGACTCGTGGACACCCTGAGCTTCTCGAAGGAACGTCTGCAGGGGAAGGTTGCCGAATTCCAGGAAAAGTACGAATTCAACCGCATCAGCTCGTCGCGGCTGACCGGTCCGTGGAATACGACGCCAACGCGGGAAATGCTTACTGGCGCTGCCGCGGGAGACAAGTCCGCCTGGTCCGACGATTTCAGCGAACTCGAAATGGACCGCTACGACGACTTCAATATTTTGTCGCGCTCCATGACGGAAATCTCCGCCGATGTCAACGAAGTGCTCACGCAGCTCGGGAGCTTCATCGGCCGCGTCGAAGGCGACATTGACGAATTCACGAAGCTGGCGCACCGCCTGCAGGACCACATCACCGCAGCGCGGATGGTGCCCATCGGCACGCTCTATTCCCGGCTGACGCGCGCGGTGCGCGACGCTGCGAAATCCTCGGGAAAACTCGTCGAGCTGGAGCTCTCCGGCGGCGACACCGAGCTCGACAACAACATCATTCAGCAGATCGGCGATCCTCTGGTGCACCTGGTGCGCAATGCCGTCGCGCACGGGATCGAGCCGGCGCATGACCGCGTCGCGGCGGGCAAGCCGGAGACAGGCAAAGTCTTCCTCCGCGCCTATCATCGCGGAAATCACATCTGCATTGAGATCGAAGACGACGGGCGCGGCATCGACTACGAACGCGTGAAGCAAAGCGCCATCGAGCGCGCGCTGGTTTCGCCCGAGACCGCCGGCCGGCTGACCGAGCGCGACCTCCGCGAAATGCTCTTCCATCCGGGCTTCTCGACGGCTCCGATAAAAACCGAGCTGGCTGGCCGCGGCGTGGGCCTCGACGTGGTTCGCTCGAATCTGAACGCGCTCAACGGCGAAATTGACATCCAGAGCCGCGCGGGCGAGGGAACGCGCTTCACGCTCAAGGTTGCGCTGACGCTGATTATTTCTCCGGCCCTTTTTGTCCGCTGTGGAAATACGACGTTTGCGCTCCCGCTCGCCGTTGTCGAAGAGATTCGCCGCTTGCGCGCGGATGAGATTGAAGACGTTGGCGGCAAGTTGCTAACGAAGGTGCGCGACGTGGTCACCGAAGTTGTGCGCCTGGACAGCTACCTCGGCCTCCCACCCCTCGAGCCGATCAGCGGCTATTTCCGAATGGTCGTCGCCAATGTCGACAATCGCCAGATCGGCCTGGTCGTCGAGGAAGTCCTCGGCAAAGACGAAATCGTCATCAAGAACCTGGGCGAATACCTGCGCCGCGTCAAGCTGTTCCCCGGGACCACGATTGCTCCCGATGGAAGCCTGATCCTGCTAATCGACTTGAACCGCATGGTTGCGGCCGAGCCGACCGAGCGTCGCGCCGTCCAGGCCAGTGCCAGCGCCGCCCGCGTCTTCGCGCCGGGCGCGGCCGCGGTGGCTCGCGGAACGATTCCCGCGGACGCAATTGACCGCGTGCAGCAGGAACGCGTCGTGGTTATCGCCGACGATTCGATCAGCGTGCGCAAATTTGTCGGGCGCATGCTCGAGAAGGCAGGCTACCGCGTCAAGCTCGCCTCCGACGGACTTGAAGCGGCGGAACTCATTGCGCAACACGGATGCCACCTGGTCATCACCGACCTGGAGATGCCCCGGATGACCGGCTACGAGCTGATGGCGCAATTGCGCCAGGGTTCGGCGACGCGCCGCATCCCGGTTATGGTCGTGACTTCGCGAGCGGGCGCAAAGCACCGCGATCGCGCCATGAAGGAAGGGGCGGCGGCCTTCTTGACGAAACCCGTGCAGGAAGAGCAGTTGCTCAACGCCGTCGAACAACTGATCGGCACGGAAGCGCCGCATGCCGTTCCGGTCGCGTGATGAATCGATGACACCCAGCGCCAACAAGAAACTTCGCGTCCTGGTGGTGGACGATTCCGCCTTTATGCGCAAGGTGCTGGAGAATATTCTTAATGCGGACCCGCAACTTCAGGTTGTTGGCCACGCAAAAGACGGCCGGGAGGCCGTCGCACTCGCGGAATCGCTCAAGCCCGATGTCATTACGATGGACATCAAGATGCCGCACATGGACGGTCTGCAGGCGACCGAACACATCATGTCGCGCAATCCGCGGCCCATTGTGATTGTCAGCTCGGAATCGAAGGAAGGGGCGGACAGCACGCTCCGCGCGCTAGAACTGGGAGCCATCGAGTTTGTCGGCAAGCCGTCGAGCGGAATTGATCTCGACATGCAAAGCGTGAAAGAAGAGTTGATTCGCAAGGTGCGCATGGCGGCGAAGGTGCGCGTGGTGCGCACGGCCGCGCGGTCCATGCCCGTTCCGCACCGCAACGGTTCACCGAGCCCCGGTGCTGTGCTCGCGGCGGCCCAGCGGCTTGCGAATTCGGGTTCAGCGGATCAGCGGTTCCCCGTCGTCGTGATTGCCGCTTCCACCGGTGGCCCGGCGACCGTCATGCGCCTGGCCCCCGGCTTTACGCGGGACTTCCCTGCCGCGGTGATTGTCGTCCAGCACATGCCTGCATCGTTCACCAGCCAGTATGCGGCGCAGCTTACGGAGTTCACCGGAATTCGCGTGAAGGAGGCCGAAGCGAACGAAGTCCTTCAGCCCGGCACGCTCTACATTTGTCCCGGCGCGCGGCATCTCCGCGTGACGCCCACCGGGCGCATCCAGCTCGAGAGCGGCGGCCGCATCAACGGTTATCTGCCTTGCATTGACATCACCATGGAAAGCGTCGCGGCCTACGCCGGTGCGATGAGCATCGGCGCTATCCTCACCGGCATGGGCAACGATGGCGCACAAGGAGTGAAGGCCATCAAATCCGCGGGCGGGCTGGTACTCGCGCAGGACGAAGCCACGTCGGTGATTTTCGGAATGCCCGCCGAAGCGATCAAGACCGGAGCCGTGGATCAGGTCTTGCCAATCGACGACGTCTACGCGGCCATTGAGAAACGCGTGATCGGGATTTGCCGCGCGACGCCGGTGGGAGCCCGCGGATGAAAGTGGTGCCGCAGCCCGCCGGCCGGAGCCGCGCCACGCGCGCCGAGCAGGTCATCCTGTTTCGCGTCGGCCCCCAGTTTCTTGCCATCTCCGCAAGCGCCGTGCAGGAGGTGCGCAGCACGGATAGCCTTTCCGGCGCCTCGACCGACATCCAGCAACCCGAGCTGCGCAAAGTCCGTCACGTTCTGCAGCGCAACGGTCGAAAAATATACGTCGTTCACGCCGGGACGCACTTTGGGCTGCCCCTCTCGAAGGCCACGTTGATTTTACTGCTGCGCAATCGCCGCGTCGCTCTGCTCGTGGACGCCATCGAGAAGATGGCCACCATCACCCGGCTGCAGGCATTGCCTCAGGTGCTCTGTCATGAGGAGCGGGAGTGGTACCGCGGCCTCGTGAACATGGATGACACGGTGGTTCCCGTCCTGAATCCCGATGGCCTGCTCCGGCCGGACGAGATCGATCTGCTCGACGCGGCCGCCGTTGCGGCGAATTTGGAATCGTCCGGTGAAACGGCGGAAGCTCAGGCCTCGGCATGAATAGCGCAATCGAACTCGACGCACAGTCCTACGTGCTGCTGCGGCTCGGCGACCGGCGGTTCGCGGTTGCCGCTGAGCGTGTTGCGGAGCTTGTACCCCCGAGCCGCGTATTCCGTTTCCCGCATCGCACTCCGCAGGTGGAAGGCGTGATTCTGCGGCGCGGGAGGATTGTGCCTGTTTGTGACGTCGCTGAAGGCCTGACCGGCAAGAGACTGACCTCGCGGCGCTTCTATCTGCTCGCGCTTCGGCGATATGCCACCGGGATGGAGTCCGTGGCGCTTCCCGTGACCGGCGATTGCGAGCTGATCGCGGCCGAGATGACTCCCGCGAGCGGCGATCACCCGGAACACGTGCAGGGCTGGATTTCGCACGACGGAGAAGTGATCGAGGTGCTGGAGCTCGACCATCTGATTCCCGGGCGCGACGCAAACGGCATGCTGGCGGAAACCGCGCCGGCGCAGGAGTCGCGCCGATGAGCCTCCCCGGACGCGCCGCGAAGATCCTATTGATCGACACGAACGTGTATTTTGCGAAGCGCCTCGGCGACGCACTCAAGCGCGAGGGCTTCGACGTCGTGACCAGCACGCAACCCGCCTACGCGCTTACGATGATTGAGTACGACACGCCCACCGCGGTTCTCTGCGCCACAAACCTCCGCGAAATGGGCGCGCTCGAGATCGCCAAGATTGTCCACGCGGATCCCAAAAACGCGGCGCTTCCCATCATCGCCCTGGGCGACGGCAGCCAGCGCGCGCTGATGGAAGCGTTTCAGGCCGGCTGCGACGACTACATTGACCGTCACCGCAGTCCGGCGGTTATCGCCGCCCACGTGCGGAACATCATCATCAGCAAAACCGAAGGTTTTCAGCCCACGCAGATGCTGGCGCAGGCGGACACCAGCCTCAGCGGTAGCCTGACGCACCATGATTTGCCCGGCGTGATTCAGCTTCTCGCGCAGGCGCGCCAGACCGGAGCGCTCCACATCAACGCCGGAAACACCGATGCAGTGATCTTTTTTGATGCCGGCGAAGTCACGCACGCCGAATCGGGCTCGCTTTTCGGCGACGAGGCCTTCATCCACATTCTGAAGAGCTGTACGCAAAACGGCACCGGAGTCTACAAGTTCGTGTACGGGTCCGCCTCGTCGCAGCGCACCGTCCTGCGCTCGGCGACCGATTTGATGCTCGACGCCATGCGCGAATACGACGAAACCCTTCGCGACACGGTCGACAAGGAGGCGCCATGAGCGAAACTCTCGTTCTTCCTCCCGCCGGAGGAACCGCGGAAAGGCGCGTGCCGACCGTCTATTTCATTGATGACAGCGCCACCATGCGCGAAGTCATCAAGATCGCTTTTCGCCGGGAAAACATCACCGTCATCACCTGCGGCGATGCGGTCTCGGCGCTCGCACAGTTCGAAAAGAACCCACCCGACGTCGTCATCACCGATGTGATCATGCCCGACCAGGACGGGTACTCCGTTTGCAGCCAGATCAAACAGAATCCGCAATACGGCGCTACGCCGGTGATCTTGATGTCCGGTGTCGTGAACAAGAGCGTGGCGGACAAGGCCGTTGCCGTGCAAGCTGATGAATTGATTCGCAAGCCGTTTCAGCCTCAGGAACTAATCGGCCGCGTGAAGAGTCTTTTGCAGCCGAAGGGCGCAGCTCCCATCGCGCCGGAGCCGGCGCTTGCTCCGGCTGCGAATCCGCTGAGCGGCCTCTTTGCGCCGCCGATGATTTCTCCGGCCCCTGTGCCGCCACCGGCGCCGCCCGAGAACGCTTGGCCGCGGGCCCTCGCCGAGGCATTTTCGCCACGAACTGCGGCGCCGGCCGCACTCGCGCCGCCGGCTACTCTGCCGCAAAGACCGGTCGCCCCCGGAGGCGACCTTCAGAAGTTGCGCATGGAGATCATGCGACTGGAATTGCTCATCAAAAAACTCCAGACCGAGCTGCAGATCGAGCGCGAATACACCCAGACACTCGAGCTGCACATCCGCACTCTTCAACAGATATGAAAGCCACGGGTCGGCTCTTCACGCCTCTGCTTCTTGATACGCGCGATTCAGCCACCACAAGGCATCGCGCAATTCATCTGCCGAGCTGATCTCGAAGGTGCACCAGCCCGATCCGGGCGCATCGCTTTCCCTGCTCATGCGCGGGTCTTCCTTCGCTCGTTTCAACAGCCCGGGCGGCATGGGATCGAACTTAAAGATGATTGCGTTTGGAGCGCGTAATGCGCGTGTACGGGGCAACGCCGCGAAAATCTTTTTCCCGCGATAAAAACCAGCCAGGCCAAACATGGGCCGTGATGTGACGCCCGGCCATCCCCCAATCTCGTCTCCCAACAGGTCGGACCATTGCTGCATCTCCTCGCTGATGCGCAACAGTTTTGGCCTCGCGGAATTCGCCGGCCTTTTGGGAACTTTTCCCGGCTTCCTCATAGTCATGTCCGAAGACTGCCATCAATTGGGTTCAAATGGCCAGGGGGACGTGTGCGATCTCGAGCGCCTCGGGGTCTTTTCCTTTGGTTGACGCCTTCCCGGAGATTGAGTAGCCTCTCGATTCGGCGTTTTTATCAGCCTTCCGTGGAGGTTACTTCCATGCCCGAGGAAAAGGCCGGGACAACGGCCGCATCCGCCCAACGGAAAGCAATTTCGCGCCGCGAATTCGCGTTGCGTGCCGCGCTGGCTTCCGCGGCGGCGACGATTTCACCCGGAGCAGCCTTTTCTGCGGGCGATCTCGCGCCCGCCGTGCAGGAATCGCCCGGCGCGCCGAAGTTGACGCCCGAGGGCCAGGCCGAAGTCGAGGCGCGAGTCCAGGCCATCCTGTTGCGCTATGGCAGCCGACTCTCCGCCGACCAGAAGTCGGATATTCGCCGCCTGGCCACGCTCCTCCAGCCGCCCCTGGATTCGCTGCGTGCTTATGCGCTACACAACGGCGATTCCCCGGCTTTATATCTGAAGCCGCTCGTGGAACGCGAGAAGCGGCCAACAGCGGCGCCGGCCGCGGCCGCGATAAAATCCCGAGGGGGATACTGACGATGATTGCCGAAGAGATTCTCTACCTGCCTCTCACGGATCTGTCAAAACGAATCGAATCCAGGAAATTGTCCCCCCTTGAGCTGACGCAAAGCTATCTCGCCCGCAGCGAAAAACTTGGCCCCCGGCTAAACGCCTACGCGCGTCTTACACCGGATCTGGCGCTCGAACAGGCGCACAAGGCGGAAAAGGAAATTCGCTCCGGTCATTACCGCGGGGCGCTGCACGGCATCCCCTATGCGGCGAAGGACCTGCTCGCCGTGAAGGGATATCCAACAACCTGGGGCGCAAAGCCCTACGCCAATCAGAGCTTCGATTACGACGCCACCGTCATCGAGCACCTGAACCGCGTCGGTGCAGTCCTTCTCGGAAAAGCGGCCATGATCGAGCTCGCCGGCGGAATGGGATACCGCTTTGCGTCCGCATCGCTGACGGGCGCGGCGAAGAATCCTTGGGACACCACTTGCTGGACCTGCGGCTCGTCTTCCGGGTCCGGAGCGATCGTGGCCGCGGGCCTGGCGGCATTTGCGATTGGCACGGAGACATGGGGCTCGATCATCTGTCCCTCCGCGTTTTGCGGCGTCAGCGGACTGCGCCCGACGGCGGGACGCATCAGCCGCTACGGGGCGATGGCGCTCGCCTATTCGATGGACAAGATTGGTCCCATGGGCCGCACCGCGGAAGATTGCGCTCGCGTGTTTGCCGCCATTGCCGGGCATGACCCGAAGGATCGCAGCACGCTCCCCGTGGACCGCGCCGCATTCACCTATTCGCCGGCCCTGGACCTGCGCCATCGCTCGCTCCGCGTCGGCTGGCTCACCAACGCGTGGAAAGAGATGCAGATCGGCGTCGCCAAAGCCCTCAACGAAGCGGAACGCGTCTTGCGAAAACACTTTCCGGGCATGAAAGAGGCGCAACTTCCCGAGGGGCCGTTCGAAGAGGCCGGAAACGTGGTTGTGTCGGTCGAAGGAGCATCTGCGTTTCGCGACCTCATCCGCTCCGGTCGTGTCTCGGAGCTCTCCGACCCGCTTGGCCAGATCGCGGGGTATGTCAGCGAAACCATTCCCGCAAGCGATTACCTTGCGGCGCTCCGGGTGCGCGAAATCTTGCAACGCAAGATGGCGGAGCTCTTCGATTCGTTTGATGTGCTCGCAACCGCCGCGCTGCCCGTTGCCGCCAGCAAGCTCGATGTAAACCTGGAGACGGGGCTCTCGTTCTCCGACCCGCTCGGCGGGATTGGAAATTTGTGCGGCCTGCCTGCGTTATCGGTGCCCTGCGGATTTACGGAGAAGAATCTGCCGGTCGGCTTGCAGTTCGTCGCGCGTGCGGGTGACGATGTGGCTGTGATCCAGGCCGCGCGAATCTTTCAGCAGCACACGGACTGGCACCGCAAGCATCCAAAACTTGGATAGATTTGATTCAAGCGGGATCGCGGCGCGGCTGGAAGCGAATAAAAGGCCTCGGCGCTCAAGCCGGCGGATCGGAGAGCAGCTCCCGCGCCGTGCGCAGAATCGCCGCCCGGCTGAACGGCTTGGTGAGAAGCCGCGAGGAAGACTCCTCTGCTTGATTCGATTCGATGCTCGCCTGCTCGGTATATCC
>JBGOWC010000254.1:0-3847 GCA_041478415.1 Terriglobia bacterium | reverse complement strand
GGATCCGCTTCGTCTTCCTCTTCGTAAGTCGAGTAGAGGTAGGGCGTGAACGATTCGAACTCCGCCGCGCAGGTGTCCACCCGCTTGAAAACGGGGGCAACATTCCACCGTGCGCGTTGCAGCCGCACCGCCGCAGCTGTCGTCTTCCAGATCTGCGCCAGATATTCGTCGCTCGTGCCGTGGCGTTTCACTTCGCGGAGCAAATCTCGCGACGCCGTTTCCACCGTGACCGCCGCGGCTCGCCGGTTCATGGCGACGATCTCGGTGAGCTGATGGATAAACCAGGGATCAATCTTTGTCAGCTCGCAGACCTCCTCCGCGGGAAGTCCCTTCTCAAGCGCCACGAGCAGCCAGTGAATGCGGTCCGGCCTCGGCGTCGCCAGTTTCTCTCGCAGCAGCGAGTCGGGCGTCTCGGCCGGCGCCCGCCATGGCGTGTGAGGCTCAAGCGAGCGAATCCCTTTCTGCAGCGCTTCCTTGAATGTACGCCCGATGGCCATCACTTCGCCGACCGATTTCATCTGCGTGCCCAGCGTCGAGTCCGCGCCCGGAAACTTCTCGAACTGCCACTTCGGAATCTTCACCACCACATAGTCAATCGTCGGCTCGAAGCACGCCGGTGTCTTCTTCGTGATGTCGTTCGGTATTTCATCGAGGGTCATCCCCACGGCCAGCCGCGCCGCGATCTTTGCGATCGGGAAGCCCGTGGCCTTGCTGGCTAGCGCCGAGCTGCGCGAAACGCGCGGGTTCATCTCGATGACCACCATCCGGCCGTTTTTGGGATCAATTGCAAATTGTATATTGGAACCGCCGGTTTCGACGCCCACTTCCCGAATGATCGCCGCGGCGGCGTCACGCATCCGCTGGTATTCCTTGTCCGTCAGCGTCTGCGCCGGCGCAACGGTGATGGAATCCCCCGTGTGCACGCCCATCGGGTCGAAGTTCTCGATCGAGCAGATCACCACAAAGTTGTCGCGGAAGTCGCGCATCACCTCGAGTTCGTATTCTTTCCACCCCAGGACGGACTCTTCGACAAGCGCTTCGTGCACCGGGCTCATGTCCAGCGCATGGGCGATGGCTTCGGCGAACTCTTCCTTGTTGTACGCGATCGAGCCGCCCGTGCCGCCCAGCGTGAACGACGGGCGAATCACCAGTGGGAAGCCAAGCTGGTCGCAGAGCCGCTGCGCGTCCTGCGCGTTGTTCACCAGCGCTGACGCGGGCACTTCTAGCCCAATCTTTCGGCAGGCATCTTTGAACCACAGCCGGTCTTCGGCTACCTTGATCGCGCGGAGCGACGCCCCGATCATCTCCACCTTGTGCTTCTCGAGGATTCCGCCTTCCGCCAGCTCAACCGCAAGATTCAACCCTGTCTGCCCGCCAACGGTCGGCAAAATTGCATCCGGCTTCTCCCGGGCGATAATTTCCTCGAGATATTCCTTCGTCAGCGGCTCGATGTAGGTCCGTGTCGCCAGCTCGGGATCGGTCATGATCGTGGCGGGATTCGAATTCACCAGCACGACCTTGTAGCCCTCCGCCCGCAGCGCCTTGCACGCTTGTGTTCCGGAATAATCGAATTCGCACGCCTGTCCGATCACAATCGGCCCCGACCCGATGATCAAAATCTTCTTGATGTCTTTCCGTTTGGGCATAAGTATCTTGGTCTTGAGTCCCTAGCGCCGCGAGCTCCCCGGCTGCTGGAACTCCTTCATCAAATCCGTAAACTGCGTAAACAAGTAGTGCGAATCGTGCGGCCCGGGTGACGCCTCCGGGTGATACTGCACGCTGAAGAGCGGCTTCGAGCGGTGCCGCATGCCCTCGTTCGTCTTGTCGTTTAGGTTGACGTGGGTGATCTCCACGTCGCGCGACGGCAGAGTGTCCGGATCTACGCAGAAGCCGTGATTCTGCGCCGTAATTTCCACCTGATCCGTCAACAGATTCTTAACCGGATGATTTGATCCGTGGTGCCCGAACTTCAGCTTGAAGGTTTTCCCGCCGAGCGCCAGCCCACAAAGTTGATGTCCGAGGCAAATCCCGAACACGGGTACGCGCCCCGCCAGCTTGCGGATATTCTCCACCGCGTAGCCGATCGGCTCGGGATCTCCAGGGCCGTTCGAAAGAAACACGCCATCTGGTTTCAACCCCAAGACGTTCTCGGCGGAGGTTTGCGCGGGCACGACTTTGACCTCGCACTGATGGTCCACCAGCAGCCGCAGAATGTTTTGCTTGATTCCGAAGTCATACGCCACGACGCGAAACCTTCGCGCCTCGGCATGCGCCTCGGCTTCGCCCATTTGTTCCGACCACGGCGACGTCGCCAGTTCAATCGAGCCTTTTTCCCAGCCGTAGGCTTCGCGGCACGTCACGCTTCCCGCCAGCTCTTGTCCGGCCATGCTGGGCACCTGCTTGGCTTCGAAGACGCACTGGTCCGCCGCCGTGCCGTCGGTCGAGACAATCCCGCGCAGCGCCCCGACGTTTCGGATGTGCCGGACGAGCGCGCGCGTGTCAATGTCCCAGATGGCGGGAATCTTGTGCCGGTTCAGGTAGAGCTGTGCCGTCTCCGCCGACCGCCAGTTCGACGACACCTGGGAAAACTCGCGCACGATGAGCGATTCGATGTGCGGCTTCGACGACTCCTCATCGTCGAGGTTCGCGCCGACGTTTCCGATGTGCGGATAGGTGAGGCAGACAATTTGGCCGGCGTAACTGGGGTCGGTGAATACTTCCTGATATCCGGTGAGGCTGGTATTGAAAACGACTTCGCCGCCGCGGCGCGTGATTGCGCCCGCTGCGCGGCCGTTAAAAACGCGCCCGTCTTCCAGCGCGAGAATCGCGGGTCGGTGCAAAACCTCGGTCAGTGTGTCCTCCCTCGGTGTTCATTTGGGCTGCGCATTCGTCGTGGAGAGTGATCCAAAATGGTCGAACGGCCAATACGCGAAAACCGCTCGCCCATAGATGTAACGGCTGGCCACCGGACCAAAGACGCGCGAGTCGTTCGAGCTGATTCGGTGGTCGCCCATCACAAAATACTGATCGTTCGGCACTCGCACCGGCCCGTAATCGCTCCAGTCCGCGAATTGCGGCGGCACGTACGGCTCCGTGATCATCTGGCCGTTCACATACACTCGGCCTTCGCGAATCTGCACCATTTCACCGGGCAGGCCGATGACTCGTTTGATGAACGACTTCGAGCGGTCCAGCGGGTACCAGAAAACGACCACGTCGCCACGCTGGATGGCCTCAAAGCGGTAGACGAACTTGTTGATGAAGATGCGCTCTTGGTCCGAGAGCAGCGGCGCCATGCTCGTCCCCTCGACCTTCACCGGCTGGTAGAGAAAAACGATGATGACGAGGGCAAGCCCGATAGCCAGCAAGAGGTCCCGCGTCCAGACGCGAACCTCGCGGCGAAAGGAAACCAACGGTGAGTGTCCCGGCGCCGGCAATTCAGCGGCCGCGGGCACGACACTTTCTTTCGCGTCTCCGTTTTGCATGCGCAATCGTGTAAATCACTTATAACATGCCCGCCGTAAGGCGCGCCACTCCGTTGGCCGCATTCCCCGTGGCTCGACATTCCCCTGTCACTTCTCTAGGATTCTCCGAATGCTGCGCGCCGTTGCTTTTCTTATCCCGGCCCGGAACGAGGCACAATCCATTTCCGGGGTCCTCGATAGTTTACGGTCGGAGTTGAGTGCCATGAATCTCGCCGGTGCGCCGGTTTTCGTTGTGGATAACGGCTCTGCGGATGCCACAACCAGTATCGCCGCTCGCCACGGCGCAATGGTCGTTCAAGAGCCGCGCCGCGGATACGGCCAGGCGTGTCTCGCGGGAATCGCCGCACTATCTTCCGAGGCGG
>JBGOWC010000150.1:0-5692 GCA_041478415.1 Terriglobia bacterium | reverse complement strand
GTCCTCTCGAGGATGATTTTGACGATTCCCTGCGCCGCGCGACGCAGCGCGTAAGGATCGCTCGATCCGGTGGGGATCAGCCCGACGGCGAAGCATGCTGCCACGCTGTCGAGTTTGTCGGCGATGGCCACGGCGCAACCCGTCAAGTTGCGGGGAATGGGATCCTCAAGGCTGGCCGGGAGGTAATGATCGTAGACGGCGTCCGCGATCTGCGGAGACTCGCCTTGCGCGCGCGCGTAAAGGCCGCCGACGATCCCCTGGAGTTCGGGGAACTCGCGGACCATGTCCGTGGCGAGGTCGCACTTGGCCAGTTCCCCGGCGCGGTCCGCGTCGGGAACATGCGCCTGAAGCATTCCGAGATTGAACCATTGCTCAGCAAGCCAGCGCGCGATGACACGAATGCGTTCGACTTTGTCGCGATAGCTGCCGAGGCGAGACTCGTAGGTTACGCGTTCGAGCTTCGGCAAATAGTCGGCGAGCTTACATTTTTGATCGGCCTGCCAGAAGAAACGAGCGTCCGCGAAACGGGCGCGGAGCACTCTCTCATGCCCGGCGCGGACCAATCCCTTTGGATCTTTCAGGAGATTGACCACGGCAAGGAAATGAGGCGCTAGCGCGCCGTCGCGTTTTTCCAGCGCGAAGTACTTCTGGTGGTCGCGCATCACGGTGATCAGAATCTCGTCCGGCAAATCAAGGAAAGCCGGGTCGAACTCTCCGGCGACGACCGTGGGACACTCATTCAAGTACGTCACGAGATCGAGCAGTGCGGGGTCCGCGTGCACTCGCAAGCCGGACTTCCTGGTGAATGCGGCTATCTCCTGCTCGATCTTCGCTCGGCGGGCGGAGGGGCGGACGAAAACTCCGTTGGCGCGCAGCCTGGCTTCGTAGTCGCGAAAGTTGCGGACGCGAATCTTTCCTTTTCCGAGGAAGCGGTGCCCTCGCGTGAAGTTGCCCGATGCGACGTCACCAAAAGTGAACCGCAGCGCCTTGCCGTTCAGGACGGCCAGGAGCCAGCGAATGGGGCGGATGAACCGTGCACCGGTAAGACCGGTCCAAGTCATGGAACGAGGCCAGCTGAGATCGTGGATCACGCGCGGCAAAAGTTGCGAGAGAATTTTTTCCGCGGGACGGCCGGGCGTGATTTGAGTGAAGGTGAGATACTCCCCCCTGGGTGTGGAGGCGAATCGAATCTTGTCCAGCGCGATGCCTTGTTTCTCCGCGAAGCTGACGGCGGCGCGTGTCGGCGCGCCGACATTGTCGTAGGCCACTGATTTTGGAGGCCCGGTTATTTCCTTCACGATGTCCGGCTGGCGAAGCCGCAAGCCTTCCACAACTGCCGTCAGCCGTCGCGGCGCGGCGTAGGTGTTCACGGTCACGCCGTCGAGAAGACTCTCCGCGCCAAGATACTTCTCAAGTATCGCCTTAAGTTCCGCCTCTGCCTTCGGAAGCATTCCCGCGGGTATTTCTTCCGCGCCAATCTCGAAGAGCAGTTCCCCCCGCGGCTCGGCCGCCTTCTTCACGCTCGCACCTCGGCGGATTCCGAGCCGGCTTCGCCGCTCATCTGGGCCACGTAAGACTGCGCCGTCCGGCACGCGAGTGTGTGCACACGGGCCATCAACGCCGCGCGCTCCGTCGTGGAAATAACGCCACGGGCATCCAGCAGATTGAAGAGGTGCGAGCACTTGAGGCACAGATCGTACACACCGAGAAGCGGATAGCGCTCCCGTCCGGTTCCCTTCGCCGCATCGAAATGATCCAGAAGATGTTTGGCTTCCTTCTCATGCAGTTCAAACTCGGAACGAATTGCTTTCGCGTCGCTGCTATCGAAGCTATAGACGGAAAACTGCTGCTCTTCCCGCAAACGGATGTCGCCGTAAGTCTTGTCCGCTGACCAGCGCAGATCGAAAACGCTCTCGACTCCTTGCAGGAACGCGCCAATACGCTCGAGGCCGTAGGTCAGCTCCACCGAAATCGGATCCAGGTCCACTCCTCCGCATTGCTGAAAATAAGTGAACTGCGTAATCTCCAGACCGTCGAGAAGCACCTGCCAGCCGATACCCCACGCGCCGAGCGTTGGCGATTCCCAGTTGTCGTCTTCGAAGCGGATATCGTGCACATGAAGATCGATGCCGATGGCTTCGAGGCTCTTAAGATAGAGATCTTGAATGTCCGATGGAGACGGTTTGAGTACGACTTGAAATTGCGTGTGCTTGTAGAGGCGATTGGGATTCTCGCCATAGCGACCGTCGGCGGGCCGACGGCTCGGTTGTACATAAGCGACGCGATACGGCGCGGACCCAAGGACGCGCAGAAAGGTTTCGGGATGCATCGTCCCGGCGCCCACTTCTACGTCATAGGGTTGTTGCAGGACGCAACCGTGCCTTACCCAGAATTGCGAAAGACTGAGTATGAGCTCCTGAAAAGAAAGCCCTCGCCTTCGATGTTCAAGTGTTACTTTAGATTTCAAACAGTCTCCAACAATTCCCTAGTAATCAGTTTGCGCTCCGTGTGGTGCTCGATCCAGTCGAGTGCCGCACTCTGCAGTTCCCGGACAGACCCGGCGGACCCAGCCTCCGCGGGAATTCGGTCGAGCCGCTCGCCAGCGAACCTCTCCGCCAGTTGCCGAGCAACAAGCGAAAATGGGTGCATCCCGGGACGGCGGCAATTATCACAGAGCAGCCCGGGGTTCCAAGTAGCGTGAAACCCGGGGGCAGAGCCGAACAGCTTCCCGCACTTCTCGCAGCGGTCCAGGGGCGGCAGCCAGCCCCCTAGTCGCAGGGTCCAAAACGAAAAGTAGACGTCCGCCACACGCCAGTCTTTTCTGCGCTCGATCTCGCGTGCGGTCAGAAGAATCAATCGGTACATGGCCCCGGCCGGCTCGCGCTCGGGCAAGACCTGCTCGGAGATCTCACTCACCAGGGCCAGGCCAGTGGCCAACGCATAGTCGCACTGCGCCGCATGGAACGATTCGAGCAAGTCGCACTGCTGGATGCGCACCAGGTCACGCGTCTCCCGCTCGAAGTATTCCATCTGTACGTGCGAGAGGAGCTCGAGCGTGGAGCCGAACCGGTTCTTGAGTCTTCGCGCCCCGGCGGCAACGCCACGCATGCGGCCGCCCGACCGGGAGAGAAAACTGACCAGGCGGTCGGCCTCGCCCAGCGGAAATGTCTTGAGAATGATCGCTTCCGTTTCCTGGGCTGGCATGACACTGTCGGCGCGCCGACCTTCGTCACGAATACATCAGAAACAACTCGAATCGCAGTCGAGACACGGACCTGTCTACTTATCACAGCCACACCACTCGCGCAATGCCTCTTCGTCCGAATACGCGCAATTCTTTTCAATTCGCCGGTCTTTCGGTAGAGTCGATTCCGAAATGTTCATCCCGCTGAAAGACCAGAATCCCCGGCGAACGGTTCCCTTCGTGACGGTCGCCCTGATTCTTGCCAATGCGGCCGTATTCCTCTACCAACTGACCCTTCCCCTCCGTGCCGAGAAGGCGCTTATCCTCACCATGGGGACGATCCCCAGCCGTTTCCCGGAATGGTTTGCGGGACACCTTGGCTGGCAGGCTGCCTTGCTGCCGCTGTTCACGAGCATGTTTCTGCATGCCGGTCTCCTCCATCTTGCGGGAAACATGCTTTTCCTCTGGATTTTTGGCGACAACGTCGAGGATTTCCTCGGCCACTTCGGTTATCTACTTTTCTATTTTGTGTGCGGGATCGGCGCAGGTCTCCTGCACGTTCTGACAAACTTGCATTCGGGTCTTCCTGCCCTCGGGGCCAGCGGAGCGATTTCCGGCGTCATGGGCGCGTACATGGTGCTTTACCCTCGATCGCGAATTCTCACGCTCGTCTTCATCTTCATCGTCCCCATACCCGCGGTCATCATTCTCGGTTGGTGGTTCGTTCTGCAGTTCCTCGGCGGGATCAGCACGCTTGGCCTTGCGCAGACAGGCGGCGTGGCCTTCTGGGCGCACATCGGCGGATTTCTGATGGGCGCGCTGATCGTGTTCGGCGCCAAGCGCCGCTGATATTTTCGATTGAAAGTAATACTTTAACTTCTGTATGCGGCGTTCTTGGTCACGAATTCCGCAATCCAGTCCCCGACGGCCACGGTTGTCATCTCGCCGCCAAGGTCTGGCGTGACGCGGTTTTCTTTCAGCGCAGCGTGGACGGCGCGTCGCAACAAATCACCCTCCATTTTCCACCCGAGGAAATCCAGCATCATCGCAGAGGTGAGCACGGAGCCAAGCGGATTGGCGATGCCCTTCCCGGCGATGTCCGGCGCGGATCCATGTACAGGTTCAAAGAGAGATGTTTGGCCCGGGTGAATGTTTCCGGAGGGCGCCAGACCCAGTCCGCCGGCAAGCTGCGCGCCGAGGTCGCTGATGATGTCACCGAAAAGATTGCAGGTCACGATGACGTCAAATTGCGCGGGGTCCCGGACGATCTCCATCGCCAGGGTATCGATGTACAAGTGGCGCGACTCGATGCCGGGGTACTCCTGACGAACTTCCTTGAAGACACGCTGCCAGAGGTCGTGCGCGAAGGTCATGGCGTTGGACTTGTCGCTCATGCACAAGCGCTTCAAACCGTTTGTCCGGGCGTACTCAAAAGCGTAGCGGATGATCCGTTCCACGCCCTTGCGCGTGTTCATGTCTTCCTGAACCGCGACTTCGTCCGCGGTCCCCTTTTTGAAGAAGCCCCCGACGCCCACGTAAAGGCCCTCGGTATTCTCGCGGATGACCATCATGCGAATGTCTTTTTCTGTGCGGCCGCGCAACGGGGTCAGCCGGTCATGGAGCAACTCCACCGGGCGGGCGTTGACGTAGAGATCGAGCTTGAAGCGCAAGCCGAGAAGGATATCCGCGGCGTGTTGATTGGAGGGCACCCGCGGGTCGCCGAGCGCGCCGAAAAGAATGGCGTCGAACTCATCGCGCAACATCTCGACTGCACCGGGAGGGAGCGACACGCCTTCGCGCAGGAATTTCTCCGCGCCCCAGTCAAACTCGACGAACTCCATGGGCCGCTTGACCGCCGCGCGCAGGACTTTCACCGATTCCGGCGTGACTTCGCGGCCGATGCCGTCGCCGGGCAGGACCGCGATTCGCGCGGCAGATCCACCCTTGCGCATGGGGATTTTCGCCAATTCCTGTTCCTCCTCCGAGCAATCTCAAACAGGGCGCACCCTAGCACGGGCCCCCAACTGCGTCAACGCGGGCAAATCCTCATGCCGTTCGGCGCGCCTCGCTATTCCGACCGGACTCGATCCAGTACACACCGGCCAGAACGACCGCGCCGCCGAAGAATTCTCCGATACTCCCCCTTTCGCCGAGCCAGACGACCCCGAGAATCGTCGCGCAAACCGGCAAGAGGTAGGTGAAAGCGCTGACCTGCGTGGCGGGCATGTGCCGCAGCAGCCAGAAGTAGAAGAGATAGGCCGCCGCTGAGCCAAACACCGCCATGTAAGCGGTCGCAGTCCAGGCTTGCCAGGGAATGGCGCGCCAGTTTGCCATGGGCCCAAGCTGGCGCGCCTGGCGGAGGGCAAGGGGCAGCACGATCAGCGCTCCTGCGAACTGAGTGTAGGCGGTCATGGTCAGCGCATCGTACTTCCGGGCCACGCGCTTGCCGAGGACGGCGTAGAACGCAAAGCCGAGCGAGCCGCAAAAGGTGATGAAATCGCCGAGCAG
>JBGOWC010000309.1:0-3198 GCA_041478415.1 Terriglobia bacterium | reverse complement strand
GGTTGACTCAGAAAGAGATGCGCATTTTTTCGCATGGCTGACGAAAAACTTCCTTCGCGCAGCGAAGATTTCTCCGAGTGGTACAACCAGCTCGTTCTCCGCGCCGAGCTGGCGGACTACGCACCGGTGCGCGGCTGCATGGTCGTGCGGCCGTATGGCTGGGCGCTGTGGGAGAACATACAGCAGGCGCTCGACCGGCGATTCAAGGCGACCGGGCATCAGAACGTTGCGTTTCCGCTCTTGATCCCGCGCAGTTTCATCGACAAGGAAAAGCATCACGTCGAAGGATTTTCGCCGGAGCTCGCGGTCGTGACCATCGGCGGCGGGGAAGAGTTGGCCGAGCCGCTGGTAATTCGCCCCACGTCGGAGACGATCGTCGGCCACATGTGGTCCAAGTGGATCCAGTCTTACCGCGACCTGCCGGTGCTGATGAATCAGTGGAACAGCGTGGTGCGCTGGGAACTGCGGACGAAACTTTTTCTGCGCACGCTGGAGTTTTACTGGCAGGAAGGCCATACCGCCCATGCTACGCGCGAAGAAGCCGAAGCCGAGACGCGCCAGATGCTGGACATTTACACGGACTTCGCGGTGAACGACGCCGCGATTCCGGTCATCCCGGGCCGGAAGTCGGATTCGGAAAAATTTGCCGGCGCGGAGACGACCTACTCCATCGAGGGCCTCATGGGCGACGGTAAAGCCCTGCAGTCCGGCACCTCGCACTTTCTCGGTCAAAATTTTGCCGAAGCGTTTGAGATTCGCTACCTCGATAAAGAGGGCCAGCTCCAGCATTGCTGGACAACATCGTGGGGCCTTTCGACGCGCTTCATCGGCGCGATCATCATGGTCCACGGCGATGATCAGGGGCTCATCCTGCCGCCGAAGCTCGCGCCCTATCAGGCCGTGATCGTGCCTATCTTCAAGACCGACGAAGAAAAAAACACCGTCCTCGAAACCGCGCGAAAGCTGAAGAGCGACTTCGTGAAGGCCGGCATTCGCGTCACGCTTGACGAGCGCGAAGGCGCCAGCCCCGGCTGGAAGTTCAACGACTGGGAGATGCGCGGCGTGCCCGTGCGCGTCGAGTTGGGGCCAAAAGACGTGGCGAAACAGGCCGCCGTTCTCGCGCGGCGCGATCGGCCCGGCCGGGAAGGGAAGACCAGCGTCGCGCTCGGCGAAATCGTTCCGGCGGTGACGCGTCTCCTCGACGAAATCCAGCAGGCGCTCCACGACCGCGCTCTGGCCTTCCGCAAAGCGAACACGCGCGACGCCAAGAGCTACGACGAGCTCAAGGCCGCCGTCGAAAAGGGATTCGCGTTTTCCTTCTGGTGCGGCAGCGGCGATTGCGAAGCCAAAATCAAAGAAGAGACCAAAGCCACGATGCGCTGCATACCACTCGACCAGGCAGCGGGCTCCGGCGCCTGCGTCTATTGCGGCCAGCCAGCGAAGGAACGGGCCATCTTCGCGCGGGCCTATTAGCGAGTTTCCTTTCCGGGAACATCGCCACACGCTCCATCTCGACACCTGTGCGCCCGGGTGCTAGCGTCGAGAGAGTTATGGGGAACCGATATATCTCCGAACGCGGCGAAGGAAAAATGAAGGCCATCTTCTGGACCTTCGTCCTGGTCCTGGTGGCTTATATCTGCTACAAGATTGCCCCACCCTACGTGGCGGAATATCAGCTCCAGGACAAGATGCAGACTGAGGCGCGCTACGCCACGGTTTATCGGCGCACGGATGAAGAGCTGCGCGACATCATCTTTCGCGAGATGCAGGACCTGAGCATCCCAGGCCACCGCGAAGACATCAAGATCGAGAACACCGGCCGCTATGTGAAGATCACCGTGGACTACACGGTCCCGCTGGATCTGATCTTCTATCACACGGAGATGCACTTCTCTCCCACGAGCGAGAATCGCTCTCTCACGTAGAGCGCGCTGCCACGCGCCAGCGCATCAAAGTCAATGGGAGAGCGTCCCGGAAGAATCATCATGCCGCACATGCAACCTTCTTCGTGTGGACGCCCTCTTTGCCTAGAGGATTCTCTTGGGAGAGAATGAAGGTTCCAGCCCCGGGAGCACCCGAGTGCGCATTCGCCTGCAAGCAGGATTCTGGACTTCGAAGTTCGGCCTGAGCATCCTGGGGCTGACGCTGGCCTGCGTGCTGACCGCAGCGGGCTTCTACACCCACTACTCAATCAAGTTTTCCCGGATGATAGATCAGCGGCTCTCCGGGCGCGTGCTGCAGAACACCACGCAGATTTTCTCCGCCCCGCCGCGCCTCAGCGCGGGGCAGGCCATGACCCCCGGCGAACTGGGAATTTATCTCCAGCGCGCCGGCTACCACGCGCAGGACGCCGAGGGTTCCCTTGGCCAATACACGGTTCAGGGCAGCGCGGTGGATATTCGCCCGTCGAAACTTTCTTACTTCTCCGGAACGAACGCCCTCGACGTGCAGTTCGCCGGGAAGACGATTCGCTCGATCCGCCCGCTCGGCGGAGGCGGGGAACTGGCCTCCGCGGAAATCGAGCCGGAGCTGATCACCAATCTTTTCGATAGCGCGCGCGAAAAACGGCGCTTCGTGCGCTACGAGGATGCGCCGAAAATTCTACTCGACGCCATTCTCTCCGCCGAGGACAAGCGATTCTTCGAGCACCCGGGTTTCGATCCGGTGCGGATACTCGGCGCGGCCTGGGCCGATTTGCGGCACACGTCGCACCTGCAGGGCGCGAGCACGCTCACGATGCAGGTTGCACGCAGCTTCTTTTTTTCACCGGAGCGCACCTGGCGGCGCAAAGTTGCGGAAACCTTCGTCGCCCTCAAGCTGGAGCAGCGCTTCAGCAAGCCGGAAATCTTCGAGCTCTACACCAACGAAGTTTATCTTGGAAACCGCGGTAGCTTCGCCCTCCACGGCTTCGGCGAAGCCGCCGTCGCTTACTTTGGCAAAGACATTCAGCAGCTCTCTCTCGGTGAAGCGGCCTTTCTTGCCGGCATCATTCGCGCGCCGAACTACTATTCCTCGGCGGACCGCCGGCCCGAACGCGGAGCGCAGGCGCGCGACCGCGTCCTCATGCAGATGGTGGAGAACAAATTCATCACGGAAGAAGTGGCCCAGGGAGCGAAGCTCGCGCCGCTGAAAATTATCCGCACCGCGGTCTCCGGCAGCGACGCGCCGTATTTCGTTGACATGGTGAAGGATCACCTG
>JBGOWC010000285.1:0-3452 GCA_041478415.1 Terriglobia bacterium | reverse complement strand
ATGCAACCGGATGTTGCGCACCCGCAGGTCGTAATCGCGGAGCGCCAGCGTGTCCTCGACCACTTGGTTCAGCCGCACCGGCACGCGCTCCGGCTTGTGCTGCCGCGCGAAACTCAGCAGATTTTGTACGATCCGATGCGTGCGCTGCGCCTGCTTGTAGAGTTTTTCGGAGTATTCCACCGCCTGCGAGCCCACCTGTCCGCTCGAAGTGAGCAGTTGGCTGTAGCCGAGAATCGCGGTCAGCGGATTGTTCAGCTCGTGCGCCACGCCGGAGATCAACTGTCCGACCGCCGCCATCTTCTCGCTGTGCAGAAGCTGCTCCTGCGTCCGCCGCAGATTATCGTAGGCCTGCCGCGTCTCCTCGAACAGGAGCGACCGCTCGACCGCGCTGGCGATTTGGCCCCCCACGGCGTTCAGCAAATTGATGTCCGCCGGCGAAAATTCCCGGGCCGTGCGGCTGCCCACAACCAGCCCGCCGATGACGCGGTCTTTCGACCACAAGACAACCACGTAAGCGCTCGCCAGACCTTCCTTGCGCTGCGCGTCTCGCAAGATTCGCGGCACTGGCAGCCCCTGCACCGACAAGAACGTCGCCCGGACCGAGCGGATGTGCTGCAGCAGCTCCGGCTGAACGGGCGCGGGCGGAAAATGCCGCGCGTAGTCGGATTGATGCCCCGCCGCGGCGATCCGTCGCAGCACCATTTCTTTCTCGTCCAGGAGATACAGCGAAGCCGTATCCAGATGGAACAGCTCGAGTAGCTGACGAAGCGTCCGATGAACGGAATCAGAAAGTTCCAGCGACTCGCTCAGCGTCTGGCCGATCGAGTTCAGGACCATCAGTTCGCGGTTTCGCCGGCGAATCTCCTGCTCCGCACGCTTGCGCTCCGTAATGTCCAGCAGGAATCCCTGGTACGCGGTGACGCTTCCGGTGGCGTCCTTCACGGCGACGGACGACTCGAGTACGGTCCGCACTTCGCCGTCCTTCCGCCGCATCTCGAATTCGAAATCCGCCACGGTGCCGTGCTCCTGCAAGATTCTTTTCAGCCGATCACGGTCCGCCGGGTTTACGTAGATCGACGGAATGCTGATTCCCAGCAGCTCTTCCCGCGTCTCATATCCGGCCATCTTCAGAAAGGCTTCGTTGAAATCCAGAAATCTTCCCTGCGGCGTCGAGATGAACACGCCTTCCTGAACGCTCGAAACCAGCGTGCGGTATTTCTCCTCCGCCCTTTTTCGCTCGGTGATGTCTTTCAGCACGTGCACGGTCCCGAGCTGTCGCCCTGCGGGATCGGTGAACGTCGAATTCGAAGCCAGAAAATACCCCCGCAGCCAGGGATCCGGATCGTCGCCCTCCCCGGCCACGCCCTCGCAATACGGGCAGTTCTCGAAGCTCGCGCTCCGTCGCGAAAAAATTTCTCCCATGTTCCGGCCGTGCATCCCCGCGCCTTCCCGGCCCAGAAGATTCGCCAGGCGCTGATTGCTGCGCACCACGCGGAAGTCCCGGTCGTGTACGAGGACCGGGTCGCCGATGGAATCAAACGTATACGCCCACTGCTTCTGCACCGTGGATACCTGCTCGAAGAGATCCACGTTTTGCAGCGTGAGCCCCAGAAGGTTTGCGACATTCACCAGGTAAGCGACTTCGTCCTCATGGAATTTCACCTGGCGCGAGGATCCAATCGCGACCAGCCCGAGCGGCCCTTCCTTCCCAGGCAGCGGCAACGTGACAAGCTGCGTGATCCCGCCCTCCGCCATCCGCTGGCGCGTGTGCTCATCTTTCTCGTCTTCCAGGCTCTCCACCGAATAGCCCTCGTTCAGCGCCCGCTGCGCCCACGGATCCAGGATCGAAATTCTCGCGTATCGCGTGTTGAGGGAATGGCTGAAACCCACCGAGCCGCGCAGCACGAGCTCGGCCTCCTCTCCCTCTCCTTCCAGGAGTCGCACCGCGCCGTGCGTGGCGCCCAGGCTCTCCACGAGATTGCTGAGCACCTGGCTGATTACGTCTTTGACGGAGAGAGTCTGCGTGCTCGCCGTGGTCAGTAGGGTAAGCCGCCGCAGCTTGTCGTAAAGCTCCTCGGCGCGCGATCGCGCCCCTTCGAGCACCAGCACGGCCATGGCGGACCCCAGCGCGACCGCCAGCAGGTGGTCAAAGGCAAGCCGCAGCAGGAACAACGGATGTTCCGGCCAGGTCGGCCGGTCCATTCCATGCAAACCGCCCACGAAGAATGCGCCGGCCAGTAACTTGGCTCCTAGTTGCGGAGACTCCTTGCCGCCGCGCCACAGCAGCCATCCGGCCCAGAGCGAGAGGCCGCTTTGCAACGCCGCTGTTTCCCAGCGCACCCCGCCGAATTGCGGCGTCACCCCGCGCTCGAGATAGAGAATACCAAACAGCGTGAGACCCGCGAGCGGAAGCAACTGCCAGGTCAGCTTCGCCGACCCCGACGTAAGCTGAATCACCGCCCCGAGAAAAAGAAGCAGCGCGGCCGTCTGCCCGGCCAGTCCTGCAAGCCGCAGCCAGCTCGTCCCTCCCACGTTGAAAAGGAGAAGCACCTCGGTGGAACCGGAGAGCGTGATGCACGCCCAGCCGGCCAGCCAGGTGCGAAAAAAGTCTGAGTTGTGGTCTCGGCGCAAAAGAACCAGGAGGACCAGCAGAATAATGAATGCCGTTGCCTCGAAGAAGGCAATGCCCAGCAGGCCTTGGTTCTGCCACACGATGGTGTGCCTCCCGGCCGCAAACGCCGTAAACAGGCGGGATGTGCCGCCGCGGTCTTTGCCACGTGCCCCGCGGGGCTAGAGAGAAGCCTGTTCTCGACGCTAACATGCTGTTTTCTGACTGGGCAAGGCTCCCTGCAGAGTGGTGTGCCGTCCCATATAATGCCAAGTGGGAGCAGCCAACCTTGGACACCGAAAAAATCCTGATTGTGGACGACGAAGAATCGATTCGAGAAGTCGTATCCACCATGCTCGAGGCGCAGGGCTTTCAATGCGCGACCGTGAGCAATGGGCGTCTCGCGCAGGACCAGGTGCGCAAAACCCCGCCCGACCTCGTCCTCAGCGACATGATCATGCCCGAGATGGATGGGATCAAATTCCTCGAATGGATGCGCGAACACGACCCGGATGTGCCGGTCATCATGGTGACCGCGATTCACGATATTTCCACCGCGCTCGAAGCGATTCGCCGCGGCGCGTACGACTACATCCTCAAGCCCTTCGAGAAAGACCAGCTTTTTCTCGGCGTTCGGCGCGCGCTGCAGCATCGCCGCCTCGTCCACGAAAATCGCAACTACCAGCGCAATCTCGAAGAGCTTGTGGACGAGCGCACCACGCAGCTCACCGGCGCGCTCACCCAGCTCGAGCAGTCCTACGACGATACCCTCGAAGCCCTCGGCAGCGCGCTCGACCTCCGCGACGCCGAGACCGAAGGGCACTGCCAGCGCGTCACCGCGTTT
>JBGOWC010000243.1:0-3998 GCA_041478415.1 Terriglobia bacterium | reverse complement strand
TTGCGGCTGCAGCGCCACGACGCGATTCCGGATTTGCTCAAGCTCCTCGACGCGGGCGGCATTCCGCATCGGTTCCTGGGCGGCGGCTCGAATCTTATCGTGCGCGACGACGAACTTCCCTGGATCGTTCTCCAGCTTGTGCCGCCCAAGCCCGAAGTGCGCATCGAAGGAAATTTTGCTTGCGTGGACGCCGCCGCGGATCTCGGCCGTACGGTGACCTTCTGCGCGAAAAACGATCTGGGCGGCATGGAAGGCCTCATTGGCGTGCCCGGCACCGTCGGCGGCGCTCTGCGGATGAACGCGGGCGCCTACGGCATGCAGATTGGCAGCTACGTGCGCGAGGTCGTTCTTTATCGCGCGGCCACCCGCAGCGTCGAAACCCTTCGCGGCGCCGAGATTTCTTTTGAATACCGACATACTTCATTTGCGGCTGATGATATGATGCTCGCGGTGAAGCTGGAACTACCCTCCAAGCCGTTCCGCGAAATACTTCAAGGGATTCGTATCTGCAACGAAAAGCGGCGTTCGAGCCAGCCGCTCAATCAGAAAAGCGCGGGCTGTATTTTTAAGAATCCCCCGGGCGCGTCCGCCGGGCGGATGATTGATGAACTGGGGCTCAAGGGGCATGCGGTGGGCGATGCGCGCGTGAGCGACCGCCACGCCAATTTTTTCGTCAATGCGGGGCATGCAAAAGCCGCGGACATGCTGGCCTTGATTGCCGGCGTGCGCGAGCGTGTCCGCAAGGCCTACGGATTTGATCTCGAGAACGAGGTGATTGTCTGGAACGGATGAAGGTCATCGCACGGAGCGGCGCCGCGGCGGCCGAGGCGGAACGCTACCAGCCCGAGCTGATCGCCGACGACGAGCCGCGTTATCTTCGCCGGCAGAAGCCGGTCGAGATCCGCCGCCGCAAATTCAGCCGGCATTCGTGGCCGTTTTATCGCCGTGTCTTTTTCATCAGCGCAATTTCGATCCTCATCGTGGCAGCGCTCGTCGCTACCGTGCGCTTTTTCCTGTACTCGCCGCAGTTGCTGCTGACCAAGCCCGAACAAATTGAAATTGCAGGCAATCACGTCGTCGGTCGCCAAGCGATTGTCGATCGTTTCTATCTCGACCGCGGGCGCAGCGTCCTGCGGGTTCCGCTGGAAGACCGCCGCCGCGGTCTCGAAGCCCTGCCCTGGGTCGAACAGGCCAGCGTGCAGCGCATTCTTCCGAACCGCCTCCGCGTCGAAGTGACCGAGCGCACGCCGGTCGCGTTCCTTCGTTCCGGCACCGACCTGTCGCTGATTGACGCGCACGGCGTGATCCTCGACCGCCCCGGCGGCCAGGAATATCAGTTCGCGATCGTCAGCGGCGTTCCGGAAAGCCTTTCGCGCGAAGACCGCGAGCGCCGTATGCAAACCTATCAGGAATTCATGAAGGGGATTGATCTGGTGAAGGCGGGCTCGTCGGAGCGCGTGAGCGAAGTGGACCTTGCAAATCCGAAAGACTTGCGCGTGGTGATGACCGGCCTCGCCGGTGCGGGCAGCAATGCGCAGGCCGTCACGATCCACTTCGGCCAGAGCGAATTTGTGAACAAGTACCGCATGCTGGTCGAGAATTTTGCGCAGTGGCAGGCGAACGCCGGCCGCGTGCAGTCGATCGACTTGCAGTACACGCGGCAGGTGGTTGTCAATCCGGAGACGAGCGCCATCGCGTCGGCAAGGCCGGCAACGCCGCGGCCCGAGCCGCCGAAGGCGACATCGCGGAAACCCGCGCCGGCGAAGCCGAAATCGCAACACACGAAATTGAAGAAGAAATAAAAGAGGCGCCAGTCCCGCAAAACGGGACTGCACGGGAGCAGGGGATTGGCGAAGAGAGACAAATATCTGGTCGGGCTGGATATCGGCAGCACGAAAACGTGCGCGCTGATCGCCGAGATTGATAATGAGCAGGTGAAATTCATTTCGCTTGGTGCGGCCGAATCGAAGGGCCTGCGCAAGGGCATCATCGTCAACCTGGACGCCACCGTCAGCTCGATCCGCCGCGCCGTCGAAGAAGCGGAGAGCGTCGCGAGCGTTCCGGTCGAATCGGCCGTCATCGGCGTCGCCGGCGGCCACGTCCGTGGACTGAACAGTCGCGGCGGCATCACCCTCGGTCATCGCCCGCGCGACATTGAGCGCGAAGATGTGCGCCGCGCGATTGACGCCGGGCGCAACATCGCGCTCCCAGAAGACCGCGAAGTCCTCCACGTCCTCCCGCACGAATTCATCGTGGACGCGCAGGACGGCATTCGCGATCCCCTGGGCATGATCGGCCAGCGCCTCGAAGCAAACGTGCACATCGTCACGGCGTCGGCTTCGGCGACGCAGAATCTTGTCACCGCCGCGAACCGCGCCGGCATTCTAATCAGCGACACCGTGCTCGAGCCGCTCGCTGCCGCCGAATCCTGCCTCACGCAGGATGAGCGCGACCTCGGCTGCTGCCTGCTCGATATCGGCGGCGGGACGACCGAGCTTATCGTTTACGGCAGCGGCGTTGTTCGCCACACGAGCGCCGTGCCCGTCGGCGGCGATCACTTCACGAACGATCTCGCCGTCGGCCTGCGCACGCCCATCCCCGAAGCGGAGAAAATCAAGCGCCACAACGGCTGCGCCGCCTTGGCATTGCTCCACGAAGACACGCCGATTGAAATCGCCAGCGTGGGCGATCGCCCGCCGCGCACGGTCTTCGCGCACATGCTTACGGAAATCATCGAGCCGCGCGCGCAGGAACTGCTTGCGCTGATCCGCGACGACCTCCAGCGCGAGGGCCTCGACGCGCAAATCCCCGCCGGTTTCGTTCTTGCCGGCGGCGGCGCGCGCCTCCGCGGACTGGTCGAGCTCGCCGAGCGCGCGTTCCATCAGCCGGTGCGTCTCGCAGAGCCGCGCGGGCTCGTGGATTTGCCCGAGGCGGTGGCTCAGCCGGAGTACGCAACTGTTACTGGGCTGGTGCTGTACGCGGCGCGCGCGCGGCGCTCATCGCCGCAGCGCAGCGGAACTCTTGTTTCCAAACTCAAGGCCATGTTCGCCGGCGCCTCGTGACCCTCCCGGAGTGCGCCGGGTACGAAACTGGAAAGATTAGGGGGATTGCATGACAGCGAAAGACGCGGGAATCCGGATGAGCTTCAGCGAGGAGCTGCAGCCGGCAAAGATCAAAGTAGTCGGCGTTGGCGGCGGCGGATGCAACGCCGTCAACCGCATGATCCGGGCCAAGCTCGAAGGCGTCGAGTTCATTGCCGCCAACACCGATCTGCAGGCGCTCAAGCTCTCGCAGGCGCCGGTGAAGCTGCAGCTCGGCGCGAAGCTCACGAAAGGTCTAGGCGCAGGCGCCAACCCCGAGATCGGCCGCAAAGCCGCTCTCGAAGACACCGAAAAAATTATAGAGGCCATGGAAGGCTCGGACATGATTTTCATCACGTCCGGGCTCGGCGGCGGGACCGGCAGCGGCGCCGCGCCGGTGGTTGCTTCGCTCGCATCGGAGCTCGGCGCGCTCACCGTCGCGGTCGTTACAAAGCCCTTCGCCTTTGAAGGCAAGCGCCGCATGCTCCAGGCGGAGCAGGCGCTCGCAGAGCTCATCGGCGCGGTGGACACCGTCATCGTCATCCCCAACGAGCGGCTGATGGAAACGGTCGAGCGGGGCACGAGCTTCTTCGACGCCTTCCGCATCGCCGACGACATTCTCCGCCAGGCCGTGCAGGGCATCAGCGACATCATCGTCACCCCGGGCCTGATCAATCGCGATTTCTCCGACATCAAAGCCACCATGGCCGGCATGGGCTACGCCATGATGGGGACCGCCACGGGCCGCGGAGAACATGCGGCGGTGGACGCGGCGCGCCAGGCCATCAGTTGCCCGCTGCTGGAAGATTCGCGAATCGCGGGCTCGCGCGGCGTCCTGATCAACATCACGGGTTCCAGCCGCCTGGGACTGCACGAAGTGAACGAAGCCTGCTCCATCATCCGCGAGGCCGCCCAGTG
>JBGOWC010000141.1:0-5833 GCA_041478415.1 Terriglobia bacterium | reverse complement strand
TTCTTTGAGCACGCCGTCGAGTATCATGGCGACGACACGGTCGCGAAGCTGGCGGTAAATCGGCTGACTGTCGTTCCACTCACGGTCCATCAGGTTTTCTTGTTACCCCTTGCTGGAGACACGCCCCCGTTATTTTGCCCGCTGCAGGTCGAAGTGCGCGTGCACCGGCTTGTCCTTCATCATGAACGTCCAATCCTCGGTGTGATGATTGGCGTCGATGATGGTGAACACCGCATGGTGCATGTGGTACTCCATGCTCCCGCTGATGTCCGCGAACTCGAACTCGACCGTCTTGCCGTCCGGCGACATCTTGCCGGTCATGCGCGGCCGGTTCCCCGCGTCGCAATAGTGAACCAGCGTGAGCTGGTCTCCGTCCACGTAAAGCATCGTGACCGGATGGTCGTACTTTGTCGCATCCAACGGCGTTTCTGCTTCCTGAAGCTCGTGCACGAGCGCGTTCCCCCTCGAGGTCACGCGCAGCGAGACGTGGAACGGCTTGCCGCCTGACATCTCCGGCACCTCCGGGACGGTGACGGCGCCTTCCCACTCCCCCGCCAGGCTTTTCATGGTGTCGAAGGAAACCTGCGCGTCGGACTTCGGCACGGCGGCTTTTGGCGCGTCCATCTTGTGCGCGTCGGACTGCGCGAAAGCCACGGTGGAGAGCGACATCAGAACAACGGGCAGCATAAAACGAAGGGATTTCATGTTTCATTCTCCTTGAGCTTCTCTATTTTCGGGTCAGGGTTTTCCCTCGCGTACTCCGGTGCGAGCAGTCACCTTTGATCAGAATCTAGTGATATAGTGAACTATAACACCATATCACGTGTCAAGCGTTTTCTGCTTTTCTTTTCCCGCCGACTATCTGTCAGGTGTTTGCTGATAAGTTCGCTCAACTCCAAGCGTTCGTCCAACTCCCGTACCAGCAGCAAGCCACCATCCGACGTCACTCGCGATCCTTGGAAATCAACCTTCAAAGAGCTGTTGAAAGGCAGATGGAAAGGCTGACTCTGCTTCTCACCCATTGGGTCCAGACCTCCAAAGAGCTGATTCTGCGCTTAGAACCGCATAAACATTGCCATTAGTGCCATCATACGGTCAGATACGCCAACTCCAAAAAGCAGATATGGGCTTAAACTTTCTACCCAACTGCTTTTCCACACTCCGTTCGAATAGCCACTCAGTTACTCTTGACAAGTACTACCTTTCCTGCTATCATGTGCCGTGAACGTTCACTCTGAAGCGCTCCGGACAGCCACTGCGCCAATCCACCGGCACTTCAGGTTTACCACTCCCGCTCCGCTAAGCCGTTTCTTTTCAAACGCTTCCGCCCCTCAACACCGAGCGCAGCGTAGCGCATCCCGTCCCACAGAAACGCCTCTATCCCCTTTTCGTTCATCCACTTGCGGACTCTTTGCGTCGCGACGGAGGGGGATGGGGTACCCCTTTCCGCCGTCCTCCCCCCGCCCAACTTTCCCTTGTCCTGCCCCGGGACTCCGCTATCATCTCCGCGTCCGGCGCTTTCACGGCACCGCAGGGCACGCTGCAACGCTCTGCGCGCGACATCCGGGCAGGGAGAGCCATGAGCACACTTGTCAGGACGCTGCGGCTGCGGGATCTGCTGTTGCTCTTCGTGGGCTCGGTGATCGGCTCGGGAATTTTTCTCACGCCCGGGTTGATTTTCCGGCAAACGAACGGTTCCGTTGGCGTTGCCCTCCTCGTTTGGGTTGTTGGCGGAGTTCTTTCTCTCCTCGGCGCGCTCACCTACGCCGAGCTGTCCGCGGCCCATCCGGAGGCCGGCGGGCTCTACTGCTTTATCCGGGACGCTTTCGGACGGATGCCGGCGTTTCTCTACGGCTGGTGCTTGTTTCTAGTGATCGCCAGCGGCTCGGTAGCGGCGCTGGCGCGCGCCTTCAGCCGCTACCTCGCGGAAGTCATCCCGCTATCGAGCCTTGGCAGCACGGTCGCCGCTGTGCTGATGATCGGCGTCGTCACCACGGTAAACGTCTGGGGCACTCGGAAAAGCTCCGACCTGCAGAACTGGACGACGCTCGTCAAGGTCGGCATCATCGTGGTGATGAGCGCCGTGCTTCTCGCGCTTGGCCGGCATGCGGGTGATTTACCGGCCGCGCTCCCGACGACGCAGCACGGTTTTTCTCTCGTCTCAAGTTTCGGCCTCGCCATGATCGCCGTCCTCTGGGCCTACGAAGGCTGGCAATTCGGCACCTACAGCGCCGGCGAAGTGATCGATCCGCAGAAGAATTTTCCGCGGGCCTTTCTCGCCGGTTCGCTGATCCTTGCCGGGCTGTATTTGATCGCCGTCGTCGCCTATCTCGTCGCGCTCGGTCCCGTGGCTGCCGCCGCGAGCGACGCCATCGCGGCAAGCTCGGTCGCCGCCGTGCTCGGCCCGTGGGCCGGGAAAATTGTTGCGCTGACGATTCTCATCTCCACCTTCAGCGCCGCCAACAGCGTCCTCCTCACCGCGCCACGCGTGTTCTACGCCATGGCCGAGGACAAGCTGTTTTTCAAGAAACTCGCGGAGGTCCATCCGCGGTTTCGCACGCCCGCAGCGGCCGTTGTCAGCCTCGGCGTCTGGTCGGCGGTCCTCGCTTGCTCGGGCAGCTTTGCCGAGCTGATCGGCGGCGTCATTTTTATCGGTTGGATTTTCTACGGGATTGGTGCGGCGAGCATCTTTCCGCTGCGGCGCAAAACGCAAGTGCAGCAATTGCCCTACCGCGTCCCCGGTTATCCGTGGACCCCGCTGCTCTTCGTCATCGCCGCCGCGGCTCTCGTGGCCAACGCCGTCTATCTGGCCTTTCACGACCCCAAAGAGTTTCGGAACCTTGAAGCTGCGATTATTCTTCTCGGCATCGGCCTGCCCGCCTATTTTTTCTGGAGAAAGAAAACTTCTTCGCCGGCAGCTACAGGAGCTACAGAAGATTGACCGGATCCATGTCCACGAGGATCGCCGCCCGCGGAATTTCACGTCTCTCACAATCCGCAATCGCCGCGTGCAGGAGTTTGGTGAGCAGGGTTCGCTTCGGCGACTTCAATAAAAACTGAAAACGATGCTCGCGCTTGAGCCGGGCGAGCGGGGCTGCGGCGGGCCCGAGAATCTTTACGTCCTTTCCTTCATGCGCAGAAAAGAATTCGCCGATCATCCGCGACCAGCGGATGGCATTTTCGAGCTTGGCGTCGCGCACGATGACGTTTGCCAGTGCCGTGAACGGCGGGTACGCCATCATGCGCCGGAAATGCAGCTCGCGCTCGAAGAACGCTTCGTAGTCCTGACGCGCCGCGTCCTGAATCGCGTAGTGCTCCGGATAAAATGTCTGCACGAGCACGCGGCCGGGCAATTCGCCGCGGCCCGCGCGGCCAGCGACTTGCGTGAGCAGTTGAAACGCGCGCTCCGCCGCGCGGAAGTCCGGCAGGCTGAGCGTCGAATCCGCGGACACAACCCCGACGAGCGTGACGCGCTGAAAATCGTGGCCCTTGGCCAGCATTTGCGTTCCGACCAGAATGTCCAGTGCGCCGGAAGCGAATGCGCCAAGCGTCAGCTGATACTGCCGCTTGGTCCGCGCAGTGTCCCGGTCGAGCCGAGCGATGCGCGCGGCGGGAAATTCCTTGCGAAGGCGTTCCTCGAGTTGCTCGGAGCCTTCGCCGAAAAAATGCAAATAGAGCGAATCGCACTTTGGACACTTCTTCGGCACGGTCTGGATCGCGCCGCAGTAGTGGCATTCGAGCCGGTTGCGCTGCTTGTGATAGGTGAGAGAAATGCTGCAGTTCGCACACTGCACCGAAGCGCCGCAGCTCCGGCACATCACAAACCACGAATACCCGCGGCGGTTGATGAGAAGAAGCGCCTGGGTTTTTTCGTGAAGGCAATCCTCGATGGCCGTTCGGAGCGCGGCGGAGAGCGGGCTGGTGCTGTGCGTCTGACGGAAATCGCCGCGCAGATCCACGATCTCGACCGGGGCGAGCGGACGGTTTTCAATGCGCGAGGCGAGCGTGAGCAGATGGTACTTTCCCGAGCGCGCATGATGAAAACTTTCGAGCGACGGAGTCGCGGAGCCGAGCAGCGCGACGGCGCCGGCAAGCTTGGCGCGGAGAATGGCGACATCGCGGCCGTGATAGCGCGGCGTCTCTTCCTGCTTGTAGCTGTTCTCCTGCTCTTCATCCACGATGATGAGGCCGAGATTCTCGACGGGCGCGAAGACAGCGGAGCGCGTGCCCACGACGACGCGGGCTTCGCCGTTGCGCACGCGCCACCATTCGCGCGCGCGCTCGACGTCGCTGAGCGCGGAATGCAGCACCGCGACGCCTTCAAAACGCGCGCCGAACCACGCTCGGCAGAGCCGTCCTATCCAAAGCGTCAGCGCGATTTCCGGCACCAGAACGATGGCCGTTTTTCCTCGCGCGAGAGTTTCCTGCACGCAACGAAGATAGATTTCCGTCTTGCCGCTGCCGGTTACACCGAAGAGCAGGCTCACGCCGAACTGACCTGCATCCAATTTGTTCCGAATCTCGCGGACCGCGCGCTCCTGCTCTTCATTCAACTCATGCGCCGGCGGAGTGAAGCCGGCATCGAACGGTTCTTCACCGGGATCGATCGGCTCTTCCCAGCTTTCGAGAACTCCTTCGCGCAACAATCGCTCGATTACACTGCGCGAGATTCTTGCCAGGCGCAGCAGCACCGGGAGCGGCAACGGCCCGCGCTCGACTTCGAGCAACCGGCGGATGCGTTCCTCGGCTTCGGGCCGGTCCGCCGCAACATCTGCCCCCGCGCTCTTCCACGAAATCACGCGCTGCATTCTTCGCTTGGTACCGACAAACTCGTCGTGAATCTGCACGAGACCGCGGCGCATGAGCCGAGCGAGCACGGCTTCGCGCAAAGCTCCTTTGGCCAAACTGCCCGGTTTCCGTTTTTTTGCCTCGCTCTGCAGTTCTTGCAAATAACTGATTTCTTCCGGGGAGAGAATGCCGAACAGGTTTTCGTTGTCTCCCGCGAGGGCCGCGCGGCCCGCATCGGTGAGCCGAACTTCCTTGCGGGAGCGAAGCTCGGTGACCGGCGGGAGCATGGCGCGAAATACTTCGCCGGGCGGCGCGATGTAGTAGCTGGTCATCCACTCTCCCAGAGCAAGCAGCGTGGCGGGCAGCGCGGGAACAAGATCGAGGACGCGCGTGATGGGGCGGATTCGCGCACCGCGGGGCGGCGCGGTACCGAGCTTCACGACGACACCGATGAAGACCCGGCGGCGGAACGGCACCAGCACGCGGCTGCCGGCCTGCAGCGAATCGCGCAGCGCGACGGGGATCGCGTAAGTGAACGTCGTGGGCAGCGGCACAGGCAGCGCCACGTCGCAGAATAATTCGCTCATCGCGTTGGGTAGTGTAACAGTAGCGGGGAAGGGCGAGCTCAGCGGCTGATGAGATAAATCCCGCCGAAGATGAGAGCGATCCCAGCCCATTGCCGGCGCGTGGGATGCTCGCGGAGAACGAACGCAGCGAGCGCCACGGTTACCGCTCCGTATAACGAGGAGAGGACGCTCACGACCGAGACTTGCTCGAGCTGCATGGCGCGGTTGTTCATGACGAATGCACCGGTGTCGAGAATCCCCATGGCCCACACTTGCCTGCGCACTTTCCCAGCAGGGAGGCCGATTGGTTTCCGCAAAAGAAGCAAGGCTGCGCCAGTGACGATTGCGCTGGTCAGGCGAATCATCCAAACGGCGGCAATCGCTCCGACGCGCGGCACGATGCGGATGCCGAGAGCCCAAAACATCACGCCAAAACCGAGCGCCGAAAGCAGCGCCCAGCGAATGCCCGTGCCGCGGTT
>JBGOWC010000163.1:0-5369 GCA_041478415.1 Terriglobia bacterium | reverse complement strand
TGGAAATCGGCATCGCGGTATCCGTGCGTTATCGGCTCGATCCGCGCCGTCTCGACGCCATCCACACAAATCTTCCGCAGCCCGTGGATGAAGAGGTGGTCGCGCCGGTCGTGTCCACCATTTACCGGCAGCTCGCGCCGAACTACATCACGCGTGAAATCTTCGCCACAAAGCGGGAAGAACTCCGCCAGAAAGCGGCCGAAGCCATCACCACGCGTCTTGCGGCCGATGGAATTTACGTGCGCGAAGTCCTGCTGCGCGACATCCATCTTCCCGCCGAGTACGCCAAGGGTCTCGAGGGCCTGCTCCTAAAAGAGCAGGAGAACGAACGGTTGGGGACCGAGCAGGAGATCAAGCAGAAGCAAGTGCGCATCGCCGAGCTCGAAGCCGAGGCGCAAAAGTCGCGTGACGTAAAACACGCCGAAGCGCAGGGGCAGGTGCGCGTGCTCCAGGCAAAGGCTGAATCCGACGCCATGCAGTACACGTTGCCGCTCAAGCAGAAGCAGATCGAGCAGTCCAAGCTCGAAGCGGCGGCGCGCAAAGAGGCGACGCTGCAGAACGCCGATGCGGCGGCCCAGGCGAAGATCATTGACAGCAAAGCCGAAATCGAACGGCAGAAAAATCTCACGGAAGCCGAAGCCAACCGCATCCGGGTTACCGCCGCTGCGGACGCCGAGCGGGTGCGCGTTACCGCCATCGCGGATGCCGAGCGCCTGCGGCTCGAAGCCGCCGTGCTCAAGCAGAATCCCATGCTGATTCAAAAGATTATCGCGGAGCGCCTGTCGGACAAGCTGCAGATCATGATGGTGCCGACGGACGGAAGAAATTTCTTCGCGACGGACGTATTCCGTTCGGCTTTTGCCGGGAGCAGCTCGCGTGGGGATGAAGTGGACGGCGACGATCCGCCGGCGAATGCGACGGCGCAGCGCAGGCCGAGACGAAAGCCATGAGTGCACAGGCTGAAGCCTGCGCCACCGGTTTCCGCTAGCCAAACGCCCTGCGGGTGGCTCGGATGTGCGGAGCAGACGGAGTAACGAGGCCCGCCGCCTTCGGTAACCGTTTGTGACACACGACGAGCCACCCGGCTAGCGGGTGAAAGTTGTGAAGCCGAATCGCGAGGCAAGAGCGAGGAAGGAGAGGACCATGATTACAAACCTTTCGAACGCGAAACAAATGGGACAGGCGAAGAATCAGCGCCCGTTGGTTCGAAGAGTCTTGGCACTTGGATTGGCGTGCAGTTTTGCCCTGGCGCTTCCGTTGGGGAACTTGCGCGCATGCGGAGAGCAGACCATCGTCAAGACAAACGCGATTAACCGGGCCGCGCTAAGGGAGTTGCAGAGAGCCGTAAACGATGGTCACGATCCGTGGCGGTTGGACGCAGTGTCCGTGGCTGCGTTAGAGCTGGTGAGCCAGGCACCCGAGCTTCAGGGGCTGGATCCGGACTTACTCACGGCCTCGCTGAAGGCAGAATCGCATACAGTTGCACAGGGCGTTTACGTCTGGACACGCGGAGACGGCAAAGCGACGTATCGGATCACGGTGCGAAAATACCGCTGGCTGCTCCCGCTCGCCGGAAACTGGGACGCGATGGTCTGGGTTGCCGAGCGGACAGAGGTTACGACCCAAGGTTGAAACGAGCACGCCAATTGGAAAGGGAGATGCGATTCCGTTAGGAAGGCTTCACCGGCTCGCGCAGCCCCAGGCGTTCGAGGCGCGGCAGCACCTCATCGCGGAAGTAAGGAAATTCGTTAACGTAATTCACGAAGGTGATGGTCGTGCCGATAAAGCCGGCCTGGCTGATTTTCGCCATTTCACTTGCGACATCGTCAGGAGTGCCAATGAGCGGATAGACGCCGTGACCCCCGAGGAAGCGCTGGCGGAAAAGCTTGAAGGCTTCGGGCGGAAACGACTGCGCGTGAAGGCCCTGCAACTCCATAAGGTGTTCGGCGGCGGGCACGTCACCCATTTCATTGGTGTAGTACTCATGATAGTCCACGGCTTCCTTCTTCGTGGGGCGGACGACGACGTAGGACGTGGTGAAAACGTTGATGTCGCGGCTGAAGCCTGCGGCGATGCTCTTAATGCTCTCGACGTCCTTCCTGCCTTTTTCCAAATCGATTAGCACAGTAAACAGAAAGTCGCAGTTGCGCGCGCCGAAGGCGCGGCCGGAGCCGGAAGAGCCCGCGTTCATGACGACGGGGCGCCCGCGAAAGGGTTTCGGCTTGCCGATGACCCCGCGAAGCTTGATGAAGCGGCCGGCGTAGTCGAAGGGCTTCTCTTCGGTCCAGATTTTCTGGATAACCTCCCACCATTCCTGGCCGTAGTCGTAGCGCGTGTCGTGCTCGCGCTGTGCGATGCCGAACATGTCGAACTCATCCTGATTCCAGCCGCAAACGATGTTCAGGCCGAAGCGGCCTTCGCTGATGTGCGACACGGTGACCATCTGTTTGGCGGCGAAGATGGGATGGACGAGGGGAGCATGCACGGTGCCGAAGACGGTGATGTTTTTCGTTTTGGCAAGGAGGCCGCAGGCCCAGGTGATGGTCTCGAGCGTGCTGCCTTCGAAATCAATCTCTCCGCCATAGCCCTTCCAGCGTGCGATGGGGAGAAGGAATTCAATCCCCGCCTCGTCAGCCATTTGCGCGAGCTTCAGATTGTTTTCCCAGGAGGCATCCCAGCGCTCGGGAACTTTGGTGATGGCCATGCCGTTCGAGCAGTTGGACGAGAAAATGCCAAGCTTGAGCTTGTTGCGATTGAACATGGAGGTCTGCGGCATGGACATGCGAAGCGGCTCCTCTGCGGAGTTTGGCGCGGGCACGATGGAACGCGGGATTATACGCACAAGTCCAGGGGAAACAAACGTTGCAACGGGATGGATCATTCAGCAGGAAGAATGAGGGGCACGGTGCCTTGTGCCCCTGCCGCGAAGCGTCAAGCTCTGGTGCTCGTTTCAGATCACCAGTCACGAGTCATTGCTTTTCGACCGGGTAGGGTGGCCGGGCTGGAATTGGCTTGTAGTCCTTGAGCGCTTCCTTGGCGAGCTCGATGGCTTTTTCGAGCTGGGGATCTTGACCGCTGACGACCAGGTCCGGCCGCTGCGGCACAACGTAGTCGGGATCCACCCCGTGATTCTCGACGACCCACTCGCCGCCGTTGTCGGTGGACCACACGCCGAATCCGGGGGCGGTGACGTAGCCGCCGTCGCGCAACGGCTGCACGTTGCCGATGCCCACAAGGCCGCCCCAGGTGCGCGTGCCCACGATGGGACCTATCTTTTCGCGATGGAAAAACCACGGGAAGGCGTCGCCGCCCGAGCCGGCCAATTCGTTGACGATCATAACTTTCGGCCCGAAGATGCCCACGGGCGGCCACGGAATGTCTTTCGTGTCGCGCGGGGCCACGAGAGCGAGCAACTGGCGCTTCAGTTTTTCGGTATAGAAATCAGGAACCTGCCCGCCGGAGTTGCAACGCTCGTCCACGATCAGGCCGTCCTTGTCGAGCTGCGCGTTGAGTTGCTTATCGAACGCGATGATTCCGGGAATGGTCGTGTCCGGAACGTGCATGTAGCCGATACGCCCTCCAGTGGCCTCGGCGACCTTGCGGCGATTCTCGGCGGTCCAGTCTAGATAGCGGACGTCATTTTCATTCGCGGTGGGTTTGACGGTGATTTCCCAGGCGCCGTCAGCGGAGGGCTTGCTGTTGAGCTTGAGCGTGACGAGTTTGCCGGCCAGATTCTGGAAGTAGGCATAGACGTCCTGCGTCGCGCGGGCGTCGCGGCCGTTGACGGCGATGAGGTAGTCGCCCGCTTTGACCTTGAGGCCGGGCTCGGTGAGCGGCGAGCGCGTCGCCTCGCTCCAGTTTTCACCGGGAAAGATTTTGGCAATGCGGTAATAGCCACCGTCGGCTTCGAAGTCCACACCGAGCATGCCGACGCCGATGCGCGTCCGCTTCGGCTGATCGCCGCCGCCGACGTAGGTGTGCGAGGTGCTGAGCTCGCCGATCAGTTCGCCGATCAGGTAATTCAGGTCGCTGCGGTGGGCGACCCACGGGAGCAGGGCTTCGTAGCGCGCGCCAATCTTCTTCCAATCGTGGCCGGTCATCTCCGGATCCCAGTAGAAGTCGCGCTCGATGCGCCAAGTTTCCTGGAAAATCTGTTTCCACTCTTCCCGCGGATCGATTCTGACCTGGAGGCTCGCGGTGTCGAGTTTGCCTTCGCCGACTTTGGCTTTGCCCGGAACGGCCTCCACGATTCCAAGAACCGGGCCGGCTTTGTACATCACCTTGCTGCCGTCTTTGTTGATGTCGTAGCCCTCGACGCCTTCGAGGAGCGGTTTGTCTTCGCGCTTGGCCACGTCGTAGAGGTGCAGGACGAATTGCGCCGGGCCGCCGTCATCGTCTCCGCGGGCGGCGCGCGCCTCTTGCGGTGTCGCCGCGTAGAAGAGCTTGTCTTTGCGCGCGACAAGGCCGTTGTAGATCCCGGAAGGAATTGGAACGGGCGCGACACGCTGTTCGATCCCAGCAAGATCCACTTGGATCGGCTTTGGCGCTTCGTCTTTCTTCTCAGCAGGCTTTTCGTCTTTTTTCTGTGCATCGCCGGATTTTGCATCGGCGGCCTTCTTCTCATCCTTCTTGTCTTCCTTCTTTTCCTCGGCGGCCTTTTCTTCGTCGCTCTCCGGCTTGAAGGGAGAAGCTTCATCCGCCTTCAGCGTCACGGCAAAGATGCCGTCGGTCGTGTAGTAGTTGAAGCGTTGATCCAGCTGGCCGATGCTGGGGAAGAAGTAGCGCTGCGAGAGGAAGAAGAGATACTTGCCATCAGGCTCGAAGACAGGATTGGTGTCGCTGTAGAAGCCGCTGGAACTCTTAGTCACTTTTTTCTGTTCGAGGGAATATAGAAAAAGCTGGCCTGCGCCCCGGCGGTCATTCTTGGAATACGCAATCCATCGGCTGTCTGGCGCCCAGTTACCGTCGCCGATGTCGTTGTAGTCGCCCATATCAATCTGCATCGGCTTCTTCTCGTTGGTGTCCACGTACCACAAGCGGTGCATTTTGTCCCAATAGAGGAGCATCTTGCTGTCCGGCGACCACACGGGACCGTAGCGATAGGCTCCGCCGTCGGTCGTGATGCGGGTATCCGCGCCACCCATCTGCGGGCGCACGTAGAGTTCGTATTCGCCGGATTTGTCGGAGAGGTAGGCAATCCATTTGCCGTCGGGCGACCAGGCGGGGTTCAACTCGTGGACACTCGAGCTGTCGGTCAAATTGCGCGCGCTGCCCTTTTCCGCCGGCACGGAGAAAAGATTCCCTCGCGCTTCGATGATCCCCCGCGCGCCCGAGGGTGAAATGCCGAAGTTGCCGAGGTTCTGCGCGAC
>JBGOWC010000262.1:0-3759 GCA_041478415.1 Terriglobia bacterium | reverse complement strand
GGACCTGACCAACACCTGGGAAGCGGAGCTGAATCGCGCGAAAGTAACCGAGCGTGTTGGCGCGGAGCTTGCTCGCGACCTTTTCTCGCAAGAATCGGATATGGAGCGCTTCGTCGTTGGCGCAAGCGACCGGCCCGATTCTGAACGTCAGGCCGGTGCGGACGATAACGACGATGATGACGAGATGCAATCCGACGCGGTCTTAAAGGCCGGGCTGAATGGTGTGAGTCCCGCAGCTCCGGCAGATCTGGCCGAAGTCCTCTGGCCTTCCGTGCGCTCGTGGCTTGCGGCGGCCTCCGATGATCTTCGGCGCGGACACGGCAGCAACAACTGGGTCGTCAGCGGCGCGCATACGGCATCGGGCAAGCCTCTGCTGGCCAACGACACGCACCTGACGCTGACCGTGCCCCCTATCTGGTACGAAGTCCATCTCACGGCGCCGGGATGGAACGTCAAGGGCTTCACCCTCCCCGGTGCGCCGCTCGTCATCATCGGACACAACGAGCGCATCGCGTGGGGTTTTACGAACAACGGCGCGGACATCCAGGATCTGTACGCTGAGACTTTTAACCCCGCGCAGCCGGATGAATATCGGGTGAATGGGAAATGGCAAAAGGCGCAGACCGTCGAAGAGACGATTCGCGTCAAGGGCCAGGCGGACGAGAAGCTCTCCGTGCTCGTCACACGTCACGGGCCCGTTGTGCATCGCGAACGCGAAAAATCGTACGCCTTGCGCTGGACGGCGCTCGAGCCGGGAGCGCTCGCTTACTCCTACAACTGGCTTGGCCGGGCACACAATTGGGACGAATTCCGCAACGAACTGAAGCGCGTCTGGGGTCCGGGACAAAATGCGGTATACGCGGACGTGGACGGCAACATCGGCTACGTCATGGCGGCGCGGGTGCCGGTTCGAAAGAAGGGTCACGGCGAAGTCCCTGTGCCGGGAGACACCGACGACTACGAATGGACCGGTTACGTGCCCTTCGATCAGCTCCCGCAAATCTACAATCCGGATGGCGGATTGATCGCCACGGCGAACGCGCGCGTCGTGGGACCGAACTACAAGCCGTATCTCACCGACCGGTGGGATCCGCCGTACCGAACCGCGCGGATTTACGATCTACTCGCGGACAAACGCGCACTGCGCCCCGCGGACATGCTCAAGGTGCAGGCCGACGTGTTCAGCTTTCCGCATCTCTTTTTTGCCCAGCAGCTCGTCGCCGCCGGAAAAAATGCACAGCCGAGCGACGCGCGCGCGCGTGAACTGCTCGGCAGGGTGAAGGACTGGAGCGGCGAAGCTCGGGCCGACGAACCCGAAGTTTCTTTCCTCGAAGCGATGCGGCGGGAGACGCTGAATCTTCTTTTGGAGCCCTATCTCGGCCAAGAAACGAATCTTTATAAGTGGCGCGGCACGGTCTTCGCGCAAAAGGTACTGACGGAGCGGCCGGCGCGCTGGCTCCCCCAGAAATTCAAGAGCTACGACGAGCTGCTCGTCGCTGCCGCCGATCGTGCCGTCGCCCGCCTTGAGCGGGCAAGCGGCCGCAAGCAGATTTCGGAGTGGGCGTGGAGCCGGTTCAACTCGCTCGATATGCGGCATGCGCTCGGTCGCGAGGGCCTTCTGCAGCGGCTTCTGAGTATCTCGGGCAAGCCGCAGGCCGGCACAGGCTACAGCATCCGCGCGGCGCAGAATGAGGACGGTCCAGCCATGCGCTTCACGGCCGATCTTGCCAACTGGGACGATTCACTCATGCAAATCCCCGCCGGCGAATCCGGCCAGTTTGGCAGCGCGCATTACAAGGATCAGTTTTCGTACTGGTATGAGGGCAAACCGCTGACCGCGCCGTTCAGCGAGGCCGCCGAAGAAAAAGCGCGGCGCCACACGCTCACGCTGAAGCCCGCATCTTGAATAGTGAGCGGAGATTCGCGCCATGCCGGAACTTCCTGAAGTCGAAGCCGTAGTTCGGGCGCTGCGGCCTATCGTGGCCGGCCGCCGGATTCGCCGTTGCCGGGTGCTGCACCCGATTGCGACGAAGCCTCAAGGTCCGGCCCACGTCGCCCGTTTCTCGAAAGGCCGGAGAATTCGCGCCGTCCAACGCCGCGGCAAATACATCCTTCTACAGCTTGATCGCGGCTGCCTGACGTTGCACTTCCGGCTGGATGGGCAGCTCATCTGGTTCGAAAACGTAAATGAATTCGCCCGCCGCGCAAATCGGAAAGTGGACGGCGTGCACGTGGACGTGGCGCTGGAGTTCGATTCCGGCGTTCTCGGCTTTGCCGACGGCAGGCATTTCGGCCGCGTCCACGCCTGGCCTTCGGCCGAAGAGTGTCCGGGACTTGCAGGACTGGGCACGGATGCGCTATCTCCCGCCTTCACGGTGAAATATTTTTCCGCGCTTCTTGCGAACTCGACGCGCCCGCTCAAGGAATTTCTCCTGGACCAAACGCGCGTCGCCGGGATCGGCAACATCTATTCGGCTGAATCGCTGTGGCGCGCGCGGCTCGACCCACGCCGCCGAGCGCATTGCCTCCGGACGGAAGAAGGGCGGCGGCTGCACAAAGCGATTGTCTCGGTTCTCCGGCGTGCTTTAGAATGCTGTCTCGACCCGGCGCCCGACTTTCGCGACCCGAAGTGGTGGTTTCAGGGGCTGGAGAGAATCCTTCGCGTCTACGGCCGCGAAGGAAAACCGTGCCGCCGCTGCGGAAAAGCGATCCGGCGCATTTCTCAGGGAAACCGGTCGACGTTTTTCTGCGCAGGCTGCCAGGTCTAATCGCGGCGTGCGCGAGTGAATGGCATGAATACACCGACAACAAAAAAGACGGAGCCCCCGAAGAAGGCTGATTTTGAGCGTTCGCTGGCGCGCCTGGAAGAGGTCGTCCGGCGCCTGGAAAGCCCGCAACTCTCGCTCGACGACGCCATGAAGCTCTTCGAAGAGGGCGTGACGCTCACCCGCGAGTGCCAGAAACAGCTCGAACAAGCGGAAGGGCGCGTGGAGATCCTTCTGAAGAAAGCGGACGGGAAGATTGCCGCCGAGCCCTTCGAGCCGGAAGGCGAAGACGCGTCGTGATCCCCAGCCGCGCCCTGCCCGGAACCACATTTCGCCCGCGATGAAACTCCCCGCCTTTTTCGAAGAGGATCGCCTCGCCGTCGAGGCGGCGCTGGAACGACTGCTGCCCCCGGATACGGCGCAGCCGGCATCCATCCATCAGGCGATGCGCTACAGCGTCTTCGCCGGCGGGAAGCGTATCCGGCCGATTCTCTGCCTTGAATCGGCACGGATTTTATCCGCGGATGTGACGCCGGCGCTGCACCCCGCCTGCGCGATCGAGTTCATCCACACCTATTCGCTGATTCACGATGATCTTCCGGCGCTGGACAACGACGATCTGCGCCGCGGCAAGCCGACGTGTCACAAGAAATTTGGCGAAGCGGCAGCGATTCTCGCCGGCGATGCGCTCCTTACGCTTGCGTTTCAAACCATCGGTGCTACGCCGGTGGCAGCGGAACGGCGCGTGGCCATTCTGCAGGAAGTATCCGCCGCCGCCGGAACCGTGAACGGCATGGTTGGCGGCCAGGTCGCGGACATCGAGGCCGAGGGGAAACAAGTTGGCGCAGAGACACTCGAATACATTCACCGCTCGAAGACGGCGGCGCTGATTCGGGCATCGGTCTTGGCCGGCGCGATCAGCGCCGGCGCCATTGGCGATGATGTCGCGCGGCTGCGGCGCTTCGGCGAAACGATCGGCTGGGCGTTTCAAGTG
>JBGOWC010000186.1:0-4857 GCA_041478415.1 Terriglobia bacterium | reverse complement strand
CTTTTTCAGCGCCGGGTCGGATTGATTCAGCGACGATTCCGGCACGTATCCTAGGTCGCCGCCCGTGGCGGACGACGACGGATCCTCGGAATAATCCATGGCCAACTGCGTGAAATCCGCCCCGGTGTTCAGCCGGTCGGAGATCATCTGGATTTTTCGCTTGGCTTCAGCATCGTTCGTGGCGTCGTCGTTCTTGCGGTTGCGGACCTGCGGCTCTTTGCGCGGCGTCACGATAATCTGCGCGATCCGGTATTGCGGCTCGGCCACGTTGAACTGCGCCTTGTTCGTGCTATAAAAATCGGTTACGTCCTGGTCGGTGATGCTGATCTTCGCCACCACTTCGCGATTCAGCAGCTTCTGGATCGACAGTTGCCGGCGCAGATCGTGCTTCAGGTCGTCCACCGAGACGCCGCGGTCCTTCAACTGTCGCTGAAATTCGTCTTCTGTGAATGGGCTCTTCAGCTCGGTGAACTTGTCCTCAACCTCGCCGTCGCTGGCTTCCAGGTTTGATTTCTTCGCTCGCTCCAGCAGAATTTCGTTGTTGATCAATTCATCGAGCACGTTCAGCTTCAGCGAGAGTGCCTCTTCCTGCGAAGGCTCTTGCCCTTCGGGATTCACCCGCGTCCGGTAATACTTCTCCACCTCGTCGCGCTTGATCTCTTTTCCGTTGATGGCCGCCCAGACGTCCGGCGCCGGCGGCGCGTCCCGGCGGCACGCTGCGGCCCCGAGGAGCAGCAGCGCCGCCAGCGGCGTGAACGCCGCGGCCCGCGCAGTCAGCTTCGAGAAGTATGTCGGTCGCAAAGAAGACAAGGCAGGGACTCAGGCGGCTTTCTTGACGCGGCCCTCGCGGATGCAGGCCGTGCAGACGCGCACGCGCTTGCGCACGCCGCTCACCAGCGCGTGCACGCGCCGCAGGTTTGGATTCCACCGGCGCCGCCGCGTGTTGTTCGCGTGGCTGATTACGTTGCCGAACTGCGGCCCTTTGCCACAAAATTCACACTTCATTGCCATAAATTCACCGGCTAAGTCCTATTCTGGAAATTGTCCCCAAGATTGAGAAATTCAGTTTATCAGAAGTAGGTCCAGGCGAGAAGTGCTCTTTGCCTCGCGTTCGCAACTCCAGTGAGCCCTGACGTTTGGTTAAGATGCGTGGAGCGCGATGCCCTACTCGTAGCGCAGCGCGATCATCGGGTCCACTCGCGTCGCCCGGTTTGCCGGAATGAAGCACGCCACCACCGCCACAAGCATCAGGATCAGGGCCACCCCGCCGAACGTCACCGGATCTTTCGCCGAAATCCCGAAAAGGTAGTTGGCCACCGAACGCGACACAGCAAACGCGGCCACCAAACCCATGCCGAGCCCGATGAACACCAGCACTAACCCCTGGCGCAGAATCATCTTCAAGATATCTCCGCGTTCCGCGCCGATCGCCATCCGTATCCCGATCTCGTGCGTGCGCTGGCTCGTCGCGTAGCTGACCACGCCATAGACGCCCACGATTGCGAGTACTAACCCTAGTCCGCCCAGCGCTCCCGCGAACAACGCTCCCATCCGCAGCAGGAAAAATCCATTCGGTCCCTGCACTACCTGCTCCATCGTGAGCACATCGTACGTGGGCAGATCGGGGGCGAGCGTCCTGATCTCCGCCTGAATCGCCGGCGACATCGACTCGGGCGGAATCTGCGTGCGGACCTGCAGCGTTCGCCCGGGTTTGAATTGCTGTTCATTCGACAGGAAGAAGTACATCCCCGGCTCGTCAAAGATCCAAGTGAACTTTCCGTCGCGGCAAACGCCGATAACTTCGAGGGAAATGCCCTTCTGTTCCGCGGCCGTGAATCTCTTGCCGATCGCTTCCTGCCCCGGCCAGAATCTCCGCGCCATGAACTCGTTCACGATGGTTACGGGCCGTGATGTTTCCGTATCTTCGGCGGTAAACGCGCGCCCCTTCACGATCGGTATGCCCATCGTTGGGAAGTAGTCGCTCCCGACCACGTTATAACCCGCTGTAGGGCGCCGTTTGCCGGGCACGACCTCCTGCCCTTCACCGCTCACGTAATCGGATTCATTGTTGTAGCCCAACGGAACGGTCGCCGCCAGGCTGGCTGACGTCACGCCCGGCAGCGCCCGCACGCGCCGTTCGAGCTCGTGGTAAAACGTCTTGCCGCGCGTTTTGTCGTAGCCCAGCTCGGACGTGTCCATCGAAAGGTTTAATACATTTTGAGACCGGAAACCCAAATCTAGGTTCTGCGCCGCTCGCAGGCTGCGCACGAACAGTCCCGCCGCGACCAAAAGCACCACCGACCCCGCCACCTGCGCCACCACCAGGATGTTTCGCGCGCGATGTCGTTCCGCTCCTCCGCTCGTCCCACGGCCGCCTTCACGCAGCGTTTCGTTCAAATTGGCCCGTGATGCTCGCAGTGCCGGCAGCAGGCCGACGACGACGCCCGTCAGCAGCGCTGCGGTGGACACATATCCGAACACGCGCCAGTCAACCCCGAAATCAAACCTGAACGGCAAGTCTCCAGGAATCCGGATCGAGCCCAGCAAGCGGCTGGCCCACCATCCCAGCGCGATCCCCCCGGCTCCTCCCATCACGGCCAGCATCACGCTCTCCGTCAGAAGCTGTCGCAGCAACCGCGCGCGTCCCGCTCCGAGCGCCGCGCGAATCGCCAGCTCCTTCTGCCGCAATGTCGCCCTCACCAACAGCAGGTTGGCCACGTTGAAACAGGCGACCAGCAGCACCAACCCTGTCAGCAGCAGGAACACGGTGGCCAAGAGCGGACTTGACTCCGCATTGCTAGGGTTGGGCCGCGACCTGTTTTCCGGATAGACATGGATCGTCGCTCCCTTGTTGGTGTCGGGGTACTGCTTCTCGAGCTGCGCGGCGATGACGCTTAGTGAAGCCTGCCCCTGCGCCAGGCTCACCCCAGGCTTCAGCCTTCCCAGGACGCTCAGACTGTGAGAGTCGCGTTCCGTGTAGAAGCCTTTGGACTCCCCGCTCAGATCGTTCATGCCCAATGGGAGATATCCATCAAGCTCGGCGACGGCGTACGTCCCATGGAAGCGCTTCGGGACCACGCCTACAATCGTGAACGGCTGCCCATTCACATGGACCACCATCCCCACCACGTTGGGATCGCCGCCAAATCTCTTCTGCCAATAGCTGTAGCCGAGCACCAGCACGGGGTCCGCTCCCAGCTTCTGGCCCTCACTGGGAAGAATGAGCCGCCCGAGTCCCGGCTCCAAACCCAGCATCGTGAAATAATTCGGTGTCACGAAGCTGACCACCATTCGCTCCGCGCGGCCGCCTGTGCTCAGGCCCACGAAACCCAGCAAGAATCCCGACATGTCGCTGAACGCCTCCGAATGCGCGCGGTAGTCCTGGTAATCGAGATAGGAAATCGGGTGCGCATCCATATTGCCTTCGTGCTTTACTCCCAGGACCGTCAGTTGTTCCGGATTCTGCACCGGCAGGGGCCGCAGCAGGAACGCATTCACCACGCTGAAAATCGCTGAATTCGCCCCCAGACCGAGCGCCAGCGTCAGCACGACGACCACGGTGAATCCCGGACTCTTCACAAGCGAGCGGATTCCGTACCGGATGTCTTGCCAGATCGTCTCCATGATTTCTCTCCCGCTCAAATCGGCCCTGCGAATTGCGCTTTTCCTCGACGTGTGCCGGCTCTCGCCCACACCCAGACCTTCACCCTAGATACGCGCTGCCCGGCGAATAGTTCCCCCTGTTCCGGTCGTTCGGTCTTTTCTCGCTACGTGAACCGCGCCTCTATTTCTTGCGTCTTGCTTGCCTTGAATTTTCTGGGGGATTGCACTGAATCATATGGAAGGAGCGCGGCCAGAAGAGGCCGGCAATCTAACTGTTTGGTTTTCGGCTAGGCAGTTATCTCGACGCCGCCATCCATTTCCCTGCCGAAATCGAGAGGTACAGCCCGATTGCGAAAGATCCCCTCGCGACCTGCTCGCAATACACCACCCGCGCTCGCGAACGGAAATTGCCGACCAGGGATCGAACCATCAGGAGGTCGTTCGGCCGCCAGGCTCGCGTCGTCACTACGCGTACCCCGTGCGAGCTGACGTTTTCGGTGACGCCCTTTTGTGCAGGCGTGCGGATGTCCTGGCTCGCCAGGTCCACATTCACCTTCATGGGCGTGCGGACTTCTCCGCGTTTCGCCGTCGCAGGCATAGTTCACCGCAAAATTCCGTGAAAGGGTGCTGGGGGATCGTCGGGGGGAGGGTTCCAACGACGCCGGGATTATACTCCGCCTCGCCAAAGACCGGTCAGGAGTACTCCCCCACTCGGCATGCTTGCGCTGGCTGCCCGCCTCTTCCGAGCGCAGTCGAGGGAAATGTGTGCTAACACTATCCTGCTTCGCTGCGTCTTCCATGGCAAAGGGTGAAGTTGTGGAGGCACGGCATGGAGGTTTGCATGGAATCGCGACTTGTAAAAAGAGCCGGGGGATTGTTCTTATTCCCGCTGATGGTCTTTCCGTTCTTCTGCTTCACTAAGCCTGACACTCCTGCGGCTTCCCGAGCCGGTTCGGTGGCGGGAACAGCCGGCATGCATGTAGCGCGTGCTAGCCACACGTCAACCTTACTGCCCAACGGCAAAGTCCTCATCGCCGGCGGATTCGCTGGCAGCGGCACCGAGAACACCCCATATCCAAGCACTGAACTGTACGAACCGAAAACCGGGAGCTTTCAGCCCGCCGGAAACATGACCATTGGACGGTCGGGCCACACGGCTACGCTCTTAAAAAACGGCAACGTGCTTATTGTCGGTGGGTGGACCGGTCAGTCCGGCGCTCGCCGAGCAGCGGAGCTGTACGACTCCACAACCGG
>JBGOWC010000197.1:0-4679 GCA_041478415.1 Terriglobia bacterium | reverse complement strand
CCTGTGTGCGCGGGCCAGCCGCCAAAAACATCCTCGATGCGCTTGCGCATGTCGGCGGAGGAAAACTCTCCGGCCACCGCCAGAATCGTGTTGCCGGGCGCAAAGTGGGTTTCGTAGAACTTTACGATGGCGTCGCGGCGAATGTGCGTGAGCGAGACTTCGTCCCCGCCGCCCGGGTGCCCGTAGGGATGCGAGCCGAAAAGGTAGCCGTTGAAGTAGGTGACCAGAACCGATTGCGCCTCGTCCTTCGAGGACTTGATCTCGTCGAGGTTCTGCCGCAGAAGTTTATCCACTTCCTCCTGCGGGAATACTGGATGCAGAATTGCGTCGGAAAAAAGGTCCAGCCCGCGGGCCAGATCCTTGGTGAGAAACTCCGCCGAAACGGTGCTGTCGTCAGTGGCGGCGTCGCCGCTGAACGATCCGCCGATGAAATCCAGATCCGCGGAGAATTGCTGCGCCGTGCGCGTCTTTGTGCCTTTGCGAAGCAGGCCCGCGGTGACGGTCGCGAGACCTTCCTGACCCGCGGCGTCGGCGGCCGAACCCGTCTTCACCAGCGCGACGATATTCACGATGGGCACGCCATGCTTTTCAAGCATCAGAACGGTCAGGCCGTTTTTCAGGACGATTTTCTCGTGCGGTGGCAGTCGGAGTGTCTGCGCAGGAGCCGGCGTGGCGCAAATTGCAAGCACGGAGAAGATGGAGGGGACGAACCCTTTCAGAAGACGTGGGCAGCCGATCATGGCTTCGCCTTCTCCTCGGCTTCGGGAATCAGCGTCGCGACGGTGCGGTTATTCTCCCCGAAGTAGGCGCGCGCTACGCGCTGAACGTCTTCTTTCGTGACCGCCGCATAGTTTTTCGCGGCGTCGAACAATTTCTTGTAATCGCCAAAAAACACTTCATACGTTCCGATCGTGTTGGCCCGGCCATTGATCGCGCGCATCTGCTGATAAAACCGCATGAGCTGAATGTTTTTGGCTTTTTCGAGCTCCTGGTCGGTGATCAGCGCTGCCTTGACGCGGTCAATCTCCTCGCAAACCGCCTTTTCGACAACCGGCGGAGCGACGCCTTCCTTGGGCTGGGCAATGACGATGTTGAGCGCAGGATCGAAGGTGGGCACGGCGAAGAACGAAACGTCCAGGGCAATCTGGTCTTTGTCCACCAAGCGCTGATAGAAGCGGGAGCTTTCGCCGGTGCTGAGCACCGTGCGCAAAATGCTCAAGGCGTAATAGTCGGGACTATTTGTCTGCGGTGTGTGGTAGCCGATCATGAGCATGGGGAGCTGGGCCATCTTGTGCACCACGATGCGGCGCTCGCCCAGTTGTTCGGGTTCGATCGTGGTGACCGGAGGCGGCGGGGAATGCGAGGGAATTGGCTCGATGTACTTTTCGCAGAGGGCGAAGATTTCCTCGGGAGAAACATCGCCGGTGACAACCATGGTGGCGTTGCTGGGGGAATATCCCATTTCGAAATGATGTTTGAGGTCGTCCATCGTCCAGTGCTCGATGTCGGACATCCAGCCGACCACAGGCCATTGGTAGGGATGCGCGATGAAAGCGGTCGCAAGCAATTGCTCGATCAGAATCCCCTGATTGGAAGCGTCGACGGATGTACGTCGCTCGGAAGCGACCACGCCGCGCTCGGACTTGATTTTTTCGGGATCGAAATTCAGGTCGTGAATGCGGTCGGCCTCGATATCAAAAATCAGTTCAAGGGCGGAACGCGGGAACCAGTCCTGGTAAACCGTGACGTCGGTCGTCGTGTAGGCGTTGTTGGAGCCGCCGTTCGCTTCCATCACCTTGTCGAGATCCCCGGGGCCGTATTTTTTCGCTCCGTTGAACATCATGTGCTCGAAGAAATGGGAGAGGCCGGTAGTGCCGGGCCGCTCGTTGCGCGAACCAATCCGGTAGAAAATGTACAGCGAAACATTCGGGATGCTGTGATCCGGCTGCACGAGGACTTTCATCCCGTTTTTCAGCGTGCGCGTGGCCACCGGAAAATCCTGTGCGGCGGCGGGCCAAGCCGTGACGGCCAGCGTTGCCAGTAAGAGCAGCGCGACCCGGAAACCTGTCTTTTTCATTCCCACACCCCTGTCCAAAACCCTTCTATGAGACGCATAGCAACCCGGAAAAGTTCTTAGAATTTTCTCCGTTCAAGGAAGAATTGCGAAGACGCGCACCGGCCCGCCCGAGCCGCCTTCGAGCTTGATCGGAGCGGCGATCAGAAACGCTCCCTCCTCCGGTAATGCGCTCAAATCGGCCAGGTTCTCGAGGTGATAAATTCCAGCGCCGAGCGCCAGGTGATGCACCGCAAAGTCGGAGGAAGCGCCATAGTCCACACTCATTGTGTCGCAGCCGAGCCCGCTGACGTTTCGCTCCAGAAGCAGCTTGGCAGCCTCGGCGGAAAAACCTGGGAAATGCATGCGCCCCTGCGCATCTTGATTCCGGTAGCGTTCCGCATCCGGCCAGCGCGCGGCCCATCCCGTTCGCAGCAAGACGATCGCACCCGCGGGGATTCGCCCGTGCTTTTTCTCCCACGATTCGACACTCGCCGCCGGCAATTGATAGTCCGGATTTTTCTCCGCCTCGGAGCGCACCTCAAGAACGATGGCAGGGCCAAAGAGCTGCTTCAAGGGAATCTGATCCACGGGGATCTTGCCGGGCGGGAAGTGGATGGGTGCGTCGAGATGCGTGCCATAATGCTCGAGCATCCAGAAGCTGCGCGTGAAGTAGCCGTTCTTTTCGACGGTGGCGTTGACGCTGGCTTCAAACCACCGCACGTCTCCAGGCCAAGGCACCAGCTTGTCGCTGATGGCGTAACTCAGGTCGAGAACGCGCGTCCTGCCCGCAACAATGCCGGCGAGGCGGTCCGCAGCCGGAGAATTCTCTTTCATTACACCCCATCCCAGAAGGCCAAGCAGTCCCGCCGCCAGGAGCAGACGCGTCATTACCGCGTTTCTCCGGCAAATTGAAACAAATGTTTCATCCGGCGCATTCTACGCGAGGTGATCGCTGCCGGCCTAGAGATTTCGGTCCGCCAACATTCTCCGATAGCGATCAAGGAAGGGGAATGCCCGGCGTCGCGACGATTCCCGCCATACGCAAAATTTCCTGATACTCCGCTTCGCCCACCGATGAAACGATCAGCCGGACATTTTTCAAAAATTTCACTTTGCGCAGCGCGCGGTTTTCACGCAGCTCCGCCAGGCTCACCTGCCGCGGCAAGCGCTCGAACGCGCGCAGATCCGCGACCAGGCTTTTCCCATCCCGGTCGTGTGGATCGGGATACGGATCGCGCGTCACTTCGGCGAGCGCATACAAAGACCGTTCCGGCGCGGCGTGGTAGCACAGGATTCGGTCGCCCTTGCGCACCTGCTTCAACGCGCGGTTCGCGTCGGCCCTGGACCCCGCGCCGTGCCACATCTCCTTGCCTTTCACAAACAGGGTGTCCCAATGGTAGTGGTGCGGGTCGGCGCTGAAAATCCAGTAACGTCTTTGAACAGTTGGAGTTGCCATCGAGGCTCAAAAGTCGGCAGCACTATACACGCGACGCTTGGAAAAGCGAAACAAATTGTGAAGATTCAATGAAATGCGCTGCTACGCGAGCCGGCGCTTGACGAATGGAGCTGGAAAACGCTTCTACTTAATTGATAACAAAGGGGATAAGAAAGCCCTGGCTAGGCGCAGTCGACGAAGATATCTTCGCCGCGGACTTCCAGGGAGTAACAGTCCACCCCGACTGCAGGGTTCTGGGCGACTTTGCCGGTGGTTACGTCGTATTGCCAGCCGTGCCACGGACAGGTCACCACGCTGCCTTCGAGCGGCCCTTGGCCGAGCGGGCCGCCGCGATGCAGGCACGTGTTGTTGATGGCGTGAAACTTTCCGCCAACGTTCGCGAGGGCGATCGCCTTTCCCTCCACCTGAAATTCCCGGATCGTGCCGGGCGTCAGTTCCGCGACTTTCGCGACTCGCAGAAAAGCCATTCCTGTCTCTCCTCCTAATTTGGCGCTCGCCGTTTTCAGCGTGGCGAGGGTGTTTGTGCCACCATCACGCCGCGCTTGAAGTCCTCGACCATCCCCGGCCGCAGGCGCACTTCGGTGGGCCGCTTGGCAAGGGACATCTCGTCAATTTTGTCCTGGAGCTTCAGCAGCGCGTAGAAAAGACCTTCGGGGCGCGGCGGACATCCGATGACGTACACATCCACCGGCACGATTTTGTCCACGCCCTGAAGAACAGAATAGGAATTGAAGGGACCGCCGACGCTCGAGCACGCGCCCATCGAAATGCACCACTTCGGATCGGGCATCTGTTCCCACACACGCTTCAGCACCGGCCCCATCTTCAACGTAACGGTGCCGGCGACGATCATCAAGTCAGCCTGGCGCGGCGACGGGCGGAAAACTTCGGCGCCGAACCGCGCCATATCGAAGCGCGAAGTCGTGGAAGCGATCATCTCGATGGCGCAGCAGGCCAGGCCGAACGTCAGCGGCCAGATGGCGCTCTTGCGCGCCCAGTTGAACACGTAGTCCACCGACGTGATCATGAAGTTCTTTTCAAATCGCTGATCGAGTACGCCCATTGGTAGTGCGAGCCTCCGTGCTGACTGATGAATCTGAGAGCGGAAGTATATCTGTGCGCGGTGGGGCAGTCAAAGAATAGTCGCGGGATGGGGAGACAATTTAT
>JBGOWC010000096.1:0-6971 GCA_041478415.1 Terriglobia bacterium | reverse complement strand
GGCGTTGATTTCCGCCTCGCAGTCGGGGCAGGTGTACATGGCGGCCTAGTCTATCGCGAGTCACACGGTTTTTGGCCCGCGGCGCGGGTGTTCTGGAACTGCTTCCCATCCGCCAGAATTCTCCTTAGAATAGACGCTGGGCCGTTTGCCATCGCGCTGACGCGATGCCGCCACGTACTTCCGCAGAGCGACGTAGGTACTGGAACGGAGCATCCCCACGAGCCGTTTAGCTGCCGTTTAGCGAAACTTTTGCTCTCCGGGTGCGTATTAATACGGTAGAGGGTGGGCGGAGATGGTCTTGTCTGTGCGCCCCGCTCGAATCCTTGGGTGCGTAACCAATTGAAGGGGAATGGAATGAAGACGTGGCAAAAGGTCGGTATCGGAGTAGGGAGCGCGGCGGTCCTGGGCGGGATCGTTCTGTTCAGCGTGAAACAGGCCAATAAGGGAGTCGTCACGGTGCAGACGGCGAAGGTCGGCACGCAGGACTTGGTCTCTTTGGTGACGGCTTCGGGTGAAGTCAAGCCGACGACTTACACAAACGTGACCGCGCAGGGATTTGGCCGCATCACGGAGATTTTGGTCAAGGAAGGCCAGCACGTCAAGAAGGGCGACACGCTGCTGCTCCAGGAAAACGTCCAGCAGAGCGCGGATGTCCAGGCGCAGTCGGCGGCGCTGAACTCTTCCGAGGCGGGAATCCAGTCCTCGGACGCGAACTACAATGCGGCGCAGGCGGACCTGCTGCAGCGCCGCGCCGATCTCGAACGCGCCAAGCTCGATTGGGAGCGCGGCCAGGGCTTGTTCAAAGGTGGGCTCGTTCCGAAGTCGGATTACGACATGCGCAAGGCTGCGTATGACAGCGCGGTGGCCGCGGAAACCGCGAGCACCGCACGCGCCTCGCAGTTGAAGGCGGAGATCAGCCGCTCGCGTGCGCAGCTCGACCAGAGCCGCGCGGTGCTGGTGCGGACGCGCGACGTCCTGCGCAAGACCACGTACACTTCGCCGATCAACGGAATTGTCAGTTACTTGCCGGTGCGCCTTGGCGAGTACGTCGTCCCCGGCATTCAGAATGCCACCGGCAGCTTCCTGATGACGCTCTCGGACATGTCCGTGGTCACCGCCGAAGTGAAAGTGGACGAGACGGACATCGTGAATGTGAAAATGGGCCTGGATGCCGACGTCACGATTGACGCCGTCCCCGGCAAAATTTTCAAAGGCAAAGTGACGGAAATAGGTTCCCAGGCCGTGCTGCGCAGCTCCGGCCTGGCCACCACGCAGACCACCACCAGCACCCAGGAAGCAAAGGACTTCAAGGTTGTCGTCACGCTCGATAGCCCGCCGGAAAATGTGCGGCCGGGGCTTTCGACCACGGCGAAGATCAGGACCGCCGAGAAGAAAGGCGTCGTTGCCATTCCCATCCAGGCGCTGGCCGTGCGCACGCGCAAGGATCTCGAAGAGGCCGCCAAGCAGGCGAAGAATAATTCGAGCCAGAGCGTTACCCTGGCTGCGCCGCTGCCCGCCCCCGTGGGAACGGACCCCAAGAAGGAAGAGATCCAGGGCGTTTTCATCGTTCGCGGCAAGAAAGCCGTCTTCACTCCGGTCGAGACGGGCATCACCGGCATCACCGACATCGAAGTGAAGAGCGGCTTGAAGACCGGCGATGAAATCGTCACCGGCAGTTACAAGGCGTTGCGTACTTTGAAGCCCGAAGCCAGCGTGAAGGTGGACAACTCCGCGCCGAAAAAAGCGGATGATCAGCAGAACTGACGCGCCGAACTCGTAACAAAAATAAGTCGTGAATTCCGAGGAGCTGTTGGATGCCGGTCGAAACCACCTCCGCTGATTCCTACCGCGAAGACCTGATCGCGAGCGGCGTGGTCATCAAGACCGAAGGGCTCACCCGCGTCTATGAAATGGGCGCGGAGAAGGTACATGCGCTCCGCGGCGTGGACGTCGAAATCCGCAAGGGCGAGTACGTCGCCATCATGGGGCCTTCCGGCTCGGGAAAATCCACGCTGATGAACCTGATCGGCTGCCTCGATTCGCCCAGCTCCGGAAAATACTGGCTCGCCGGGCGTCTCGTCAGCGACCTGGACGACGACGAGCTCGCCTACATCCGCAACAAAGAGATCGGCTTCGTTTTCCAGACCTTCAACCTGCTCCCGCGCGCCACCGCGCTGCATAACGTCGAGCTGCCGCTCATCTACAGCGGCACGCCCGCCGAGGAGCGCATCGTGCGCGCCAAGAAAGCGCTCGAGATGGTGGATTTGACCGACCGCATGATGCACAAGCCCAACGAACTCTCCGGCGGCCAGCGCCAGCGCGTGGCCATTGCCCGCGCCCTCGTGAATTCGCCTTCGATCCTGCTGGCGGACGAGCCCACCGGCAACCTTGATTCGCAGACCGGCGAAGAGATCATGGGCGTCTTCGCGCGGCTCCATCGCGAGGGCAACACCATCATTCTCGTCACCCACGAGCACGACATCGCCCAGCACGCCCACCGCAGCATCTTCATCCGCGACGGCAAAATCGCCTCCGACCAGGCCGTCAAGAAATAGCAACTAAAGCAGTCCCTTTTTCGTCCTCCATCTCTAGCGTCCGCAGTAATTTTTCCACCGCAGCATTACATTTCCGATACGAAGCCTCTTCACTGTGCGGGCTGTGCCGCCCGCCTTTGATAAGTTGAAACGTAGCGCGAGGCAATGCTCGGCGCACGCGATCCAGCTCGCCAGGCTCCGTGCGCGGATCGGCGGCGCCGTGGACAAACAACGCCGGCACACGCAGGTCGCCCAACCGGCCTTCGTAGAGATCCTCATCTTCCCGCGCGCAACTGTCCGCGATCGCAAGCCACGCGCTGCAATTCCGGCGAACCACTTCTTTCCAAAATCGCGGGCCGTGATCCGCCGCTAGCCGTTTGCAAGTTTCTTTCCCCGCGTTCCGCGGGTCCTTCGCCATGGTGCGAAAAAACTCGCGTGATCCGGGTTTCTTCTTGAGGAAATGAAAAGCCTCGAGAATAAGCCCAGCGAACCGCTCCGGCGCCATCAACCCCATGAGCACTGCAATCACCGCGCCGTCGCTGTGACCCCAGAGAACCGCGCGCTCCAGGTGCAGCGCATCCAGGAAGCGCAGCATCTCCACTGCGGCGCGCTCGTGAAAATCAATCGGGTACTCTTCTTTCCCCTTCGTCGAACGCCCATGCCCCGAGCGATCCGGAATCAGAATGCGAAATTGATTCTTAAACTCCGCGACTTGCCGGTCAAATGGATAGCATCCATAACCCCATCCGCCGTGCAGAAACACGATTGGTGTCCCTCTGCCAAACTGGCGGTAATGAATCGCCACCGGACTCACGCCCGGTGTCAGCGGCGACTCGGCGATCTTAGCGCTTCGCTGCATAGCCTTCACAAAGCTCCGGATTGTAACCCGGCAAGGGCATGCCTGCCGAACGAGGCTCGACGCGTAGAGAAATGCATTTGCAAGGGGGGTACCCCCATTTTGGCTCCTGCATTCCCGCCCGCAGCGTCTATCCTCCCTTCTGTGAGGATTCCCCCTCAGGGAGCGGAAATGAGCACCGAACAGGCAGCCAAGTCCCAGCCGGACCTCCAAAACCTTCTGCAGCTCGCGGCGGAGCGAGCGTGCGCGTATGCGAAGAGTGTTGGCGGACGCAGAGTCGCCCCGGCGGAGAGCGACATCGCCGCGCTACTACGCTTCCACGAGCCCTTCCCCGAATCGCCTTCCGATCCGCGCGATGTGCTGGCGATGCTGGACGAGATCGGTTCACCCGCGACCGTAACAACCACCGGCGGCCGCTACTTCGGTTTTGTGAACGGCGGGACGCTGCCCGTTTCGATCGCCGCGAACTGGATGGCCGCGGCCTGGGGACAGAATGCGGCACTGCGCGTGATGTCGCCCGTCGCCGCCGAATTGGAAGATGTTGTCCTGCCGTGGATTTGCGATGCGCTCGGATTGCCCGCGGGCACCGAAGGCGCCATTGTCACGGGCGCGACGATGGCGAACTTCACGGCGCTTGCCGCGGCGCGCTCCGCGCTCCTCGCGCGAGAAGGCTGGAACGTCGCCGAGGATGGACTCTTCGGCGCGCCTCCCATCGAAGTGGTCGTGGGCGCGGAAGTCCACGTCTCGCTGCTCAAAGCGCTGAGCCTGCTCGGCCTCGGCCGGAAGCGCGTCACCACCGTGGACGCGGATGGACAAGGCCGCATGCGCGTCGAAAAACTTCCGCGGCTCTCGAAACGCACGATTCTCTGCTTGCAAGCGGGCAATGTGAACACCGGAGCGTTTGATCCCGCGGGTGCAGCGTGCGCCATCGCGAAAAAAGCGGGCGCATGGATCCACGTGGATGGAGCGTTCGGCTTGTGGGCCGCGGCATCGCCAAAGTACAAGCATCTCACCGAGGGATTCGAGAACGCCGACTCCTGGGCCACCGATGCGCACAAGTGGCCCAACGTGAGCTACGACTGCGGCATTGCGCTTGTGCGCGACGCCGGCGCGCTACGCTCGGCGCTGGCCTTCAGCGCGGCGTACCTCGCGCCGGGTACCAAGCGTGAACCTGCTTTTCACACGCCGGATGCCTCGCGCCGGGCGCGCGGCGTCGAGCTCTGGGCCGTGCTGAAATCCCTGGGGCGCTCTGGGCTTGCCGAGCTGATCGAGCGGACGTGCGCGCAGGCGCGGCGGTTCGCGGACGGATTGCGCGAGTCCGGTTACAAAGTGCTCAACGACGTGGTCATCAATCAGGTGCTCGTATCGTTCGGCCGCGCGGAGGTCACCCGGGAAGTGATTCGCCGGATTCAGCAGGACGGCACATGCTGGTGTGGCGGCACGGTGTGGCAAGGCAAAACTGCAATGCGCATCAGCGTTTCTTCGTGGGCCACGACGGAAGCTGACGTCGAGCGCAGCCTCACCGCCATCCGCCGCATCGCGCGTGAGTGCGGCGCATGAGCCGGCAGTTCCAGTTTGGAGCCGCTCTTATCGTCCGTGCACGAATTTCGGCGTGTCCGTTGCCGGAAAAGTTTCCGCTGCGGTCAGGTAGGTGTGCGAGACGCGGTCGTGCCAGGTGAGCTGATCTTCATCCCAGTACGCCCACAGGAATCCGAGGAAAAAACTTCCCGCCGACAATAAATATCCCACGCTCCTGAGCAACAAGTGGCGCGGCGAAGGCGCTTCGCCGGAAAAACTCACCACGTGCAGGCCGCGGAGCATCATGCCGGGCGTCGTGCCGCCGAAGATGGTGAACAGCGCGAAATATTGGAGGTAGAAAAGCGCGATCGTCGCGAAGTAAACGGCGGCGCTCAGCTTGCTGAGCGTGAACTGCCCGCCCAGCGAACCGAAGAGAGTCAGGAATCCGCCGTAGGCGAAGAGAAGAAAGCCAGCATCGAGAACGGCTGCAACGCGGCGCTCCGCCAGCGGCGCAACTCGATAGAACCGAGGTTCCGCGCTGCGGTTTGTTTCGGCGTCTCCCGAAGACGGAAAAAGCTCGCTCGGAGGCGGGAGGGAGACGTCAATCTCCATGCGGTGATCTTCGCGCGCCGGCTTCGCCATTCGCCCGATGGCGATGGTGAACGCAAAGTCATCTTCCACGGGAACCTCCGCCACGGCGATAGCCGGCAGGGGATCCCCTCCGCGCGCGGAAGGATCAAACGGAAGATTTGTTTGCGCATCACTGAATGCGAACTTGCGCCGTCGCGCCCGGTAAGCCGAAAGACGCGAAGTCAGCTCCGAACGCCACGCGGGATCGAGAGAGACGTCGAGAGCAAGGCTCCCCCGAATTCCGGGAGCGGATGCATCAGCGCTCTGGTCGAGCGAGAGTTCCGTCGAGAACGAAGTGTCACAGAAACGGCAGTGGCCGACTTTGGCCGGCAGCACTGCGCCACACTGCGAACAGGTTGTTGTCACCGGTGCGTTTTGCGCTGCGGACGCTTCCACTCCGGCGAGGAGGGTAACAAAGAGAGTCTAACACTTTCGTGAAAAAGCAAGGGGCTGCGCAAAGCGACTGTTACGTTTCGGTCAGGGGCGGGCCGCTGGGCAGGGAGATCGAGCTACTGAGAATTGTTGATTTGCGCCGCGAGCATGGCGCGGCTGAAGGTGATGCGCCGGTCGAGGGCCACCGCGGCGAAATAGGCGCATTGGGCCCGCTGAGTTTCCGTCCAGGCATGAAGCGATGGCATCCACCGCGCCAGGCTCGCGCGCACGATGCCGAGCAGGCGGTAATAGCCATGCACGGCGCGAATCTCGCCGCTGTCGTTCGGGCGCTCCGGGCAGAGCTGAAGGAGCTGCATGACGCGGGCAAAGTCTTCGCCGCGCGGCGCTGCCGGTTTGATGCCGGTGACGTCCAGCGTTTCCACGGACAGGTTTTGCTTGGCGGAAGCGGAGATCAGCGAGCGGCAATAGGAAATGAAAAACTGCAGCAGCGTAGCCAGCGCGATCACGAGAATGAATGCCGACATCATCGGGAGACCACCGCGATGCGGGCAGGCGCGAGCCGCGCTTCTTCCGGCAAACGCCAGAAAGCGTAAATCCAGGCCATCGGCAGCAGGCAACCCGAAATGGGCGTCAGATACGGCCACACGTTGTGGAGCGAGGGATAGAGGTTTCGCATGGCGTAGATCGCCGCAAAAATACTGAAATAGAGACCGAGTGAAAGCACAAGCTGAATGAGCCGCGTGCGCGTCTCGCGCAGCTTCCGGATGGCGCCCCACAAGAGATAGGTCAGCACAAGACCGACGAAATAGAGATTCTGCGAGAGCTCGATCACAAAGTGGGTGAACAGCTTATGCGTTGATTGCTGGACGATTTGGTAGGAAAACCAGGAAGTGCCGGTCAGCAGGAGAATGGCGCCCAGCCGGACGTAGCGCTCGGCATGCATTTCATCCAGAACAAAGGAGTAGAGGCTGATCAAGGTGAAGAACAGGCCGATGGTCAGCAGCGCGTCCGAATAGTAGTAAAAGTAGAAGTATTCCGGG
>JBGOWC010000314.1:0-3136 GCA_041478415.1 Terriglobia bacterium | reverse complement strand
TGCCGTGCGCCGAAGAGAGATTCCTTCCGAGCAAGCCGGAATCTACGTCCCAAGAGGGACTTCGATCGCCTGCGCTCCCCTCGGTTCCTCGGGGCAGGCGGAATGACAGCGTGGCGAGCGGAGCGACCTCGGAGCGGGTCAATAACGCCAGGAAGTGAGATCGGCGCCGGGGGGCGCGGTTTTCTGGATGCGGTCGAGGATTTTGGGGAGAAATTGCACGTTGTAGTGGAGGCGGGAGAGATAGTTGGGCAAGTTGGGGTCGCCGTTCCAGCAATGCTCGGCGCGATCGCCGTATTTGACTTCGCCGTCGTATGAAGGATTCGTGGCGGACTTCAAGAAATCTTCGAGCAGGTAGACGGCGTCGTTGAGGAAGTAGTTATCCGCGCTGCCGCAGTAAATGTGGAGCTTGCCCTTGAGCTTGGGGCCGAGGGTGGCCCAATCGCGCTGCAGGATGGCGGTGAGATCGTAGTGTTCCTTCCAGTAAGCGGCTGCGGCGGAATCGATGTCGCCGGTTTCCTTGTCAAAGATGGGCTGCGGATAGCCGTCCTTACCGACGGGTGAGTAGACCGCTTGCCAGATATCGAACTGCTCGCCGGAGCGGCTGTTGGTACCGAGAGCGAGCTCGTACTGGTTGATGCCCTTCGTGGAGGCGATGGTGTGGCCGAGATAGTCGCGGAAGCCGGGCTGCAAGACCTGTGTGTGCGGGCCCGGGGTGTAGAAGGCATTCTTATCGTCGTAGAGGTTGATAATTGTGTAGGCGCGGAAGTCCACCGGATCGGGGCAGGCGACGAAGGCGCCGTTATAGCGATCGGGGTAAAACATTTGAACCGCGAGCGATTCCCAGCCGCCGGTGGAGCCACCATACAGAAAGCGCGCCCAGCCCTGGCCGATGCCGCGGAACTGCTTTTCGACTTCGGGGATGAGCTCCGTTTCAATGGCATCGCCATAGGGGCCGAGGTTGGCGGAATTGACGGCGTAGGAATCGTCGTAATACGGATTGGCGTGCTGGATTTTCAGGACAAGGTAGCGCGGAAAGTTGGGCGCGGTCCACTGCTTGTAAAATTTGTAGGCTTCCTCCTGCTGGATGCGGTTGTAGCCGGGAATGTGGAAGCGCTCGCTGTAGTCAGGCTTGAGATCCGGGTCGGGGGGCTCGGCGCGGAAGGCGTCAAAGTCGTGCACGAAATGGTCTTCAAATACCATGAGCGGGTAATGAGCCTGGGGATGGTCGTCAAAGCCGTCGGGCACTAGCACAACGGCGCCAAGATACATCGGACGTCCCCAGAACTTTGTGAGAAGTTCGCTTCTGATTTTCAAATGCCGGATGTATTTGGTGTCCTTGGGCGGGTCAATCGCGGGAATTTCCTGGTCGAGGAGGATCGTGAACTTGGCCGCGTTCGGGCCGATGGTGATTTTCTGCGGCTTGCTGTAGAGGTTGCCGGGAGCGAGGTTCCAGTGCTGGCCTTCGCCGCGGTCCATGGGGAGCTTAATGGTGTGGCCATCGGCGCGGTGAAAGGTTTCGTAGCGGTGGAGCAGGACCTGGACGAAATATTCGCCCGGCTTCACATCGCCGAGGGTGCGAATGGGATAACCGAAGGCGTTGTCGCCGAGGATGACCGGCTGATCGGGCTGAAGGGCGTTGACATCAACGCCGAAGACCAACTGCGTCTTTGAGGAGATGTTGATCTGCATGCGCGGCTCAGCGGAGGGGTCGGTGGAGAGAAGAAGGAGGACGCGGCCGTCGAGCGGCGTGGTGCTGCGAGTTTTGGGGAAGGACACGGAGAACTGAGGCGCCGGTCCGGGCGCGGCGGAAATCGGTTGCGCGGCGATTAGCAAGGCGATGCAGAAAAAGGCGAACTGCAGAGGCTTCCCGAATCGGCTGAGCATGGCTGTTCTTTCTCCGTGAGCGCGCTGAGAGATTCCAGGCGCTTGTTGTCAACAGATAGCGGGAGAAGGATATCCCCTCGTCCGGAGATTTTGCAGAAAAATGTTGGATTCTTAGACTCGAACAGACCGGTGAGAGAAGCGGCCTGGAGCGAGCGAGGGACGGGGTCAGCATCCTCCGGCGATCGAGGGGACCAGGAGAATTCTATCGCCTTCGCGGACGGGGGAGGATTCGCCGCCGAGGAAGCGGATGTCCTCTTCGTTGAGGTAGACATTTAGAAATTGGCGGATCTGACCGGAATCGTCGCGGACGTGACGCGCCAAGTCGGGGAAGCGGGCGGTCAGTTGATCGAGAACGGCGGCAACGGTTGTGGCGTTACACTCGACGCGTGCGGCATCTTGCGTGAAGCGGCGGAACGCGGTGGGGATTTCGACGGTAACGGGCATGTCAGCTGTTCCTTCCTGCGGCGGCCGCGAGGCGGCCTTCGAGATGAGCCTCGAAAGCGTCGAGGCGCGGTGCGATGGGCTCTTCGTTGGGCAGAACGCCGGCGAGTGCGTCGGTGGTCTTCAAGCCATTGCCGGTGATACAGAGAACGGTGGTTTCGTTGCGGGCGATACGGCCTTCACGGATGAGTTTTTCGGCGGCGGCGGCAGTTACACCACCCGCGGTTTCGGTGAAGATGCCTTCTGTTTCGGCGAGGCGGCGGATGGCGGCGATGATTTCGGGATCGGTGGCGTCTTCGGCCCAGCCGCCGCTTTCGCGGATGGTATTGATGGCATAGGGGCCGTCGACGGGATTGCCGATGGCGAGCGAGCGGGCGATCGTGTTTGGTTTCTGAGGCTCGAAGCGATCGAGGCCGCGCTTGACGGCGTCGGAGATGGGGGAGCAGCCGGTGGCCTGCGCGCCGAAGAATTTGACGGGCTTGGACGCGACCCAGCCGAGCTCGGTCAATTCACGAAATGCCTTGGCGATTTTGGTGATGAGCGAGCCGCCGGCCATGGGAACGACGACGTTGTCCGGAAGCCGCCAGTCGAGCTGCTCGGCGATTTCGTAACCGTGTGTTTTCGAGCCTTCGGAATAATAGGGACGCAGGTTGACATTGACGAGGCCCCAATTGAAGCGGTCGGCGATTTGCGCGCACAGACGATTGACGTGATCGTAGTTGCCGTTGATGCGCACGATGCGCGCGCCGTAAACGGCGGTGTTTAGCACCTTGGCGGGCTCGAGATCCGCGGGGATGAACACGCAGGCGTC
>JBGOWC010000117.1:0-6405 GCA_041478415.1 Terriglobia bacterium | reverse complement strand
AGACTCAAGCTGCTAGGTGCAAGCGACCGCCAGATCGCTGCGCTCAAGCAGGCCGAACAAGTTGACCCGAACTTTGCTGTGCCCGCGCCGATCGACGGCATCGTGCTTGCGCGCACGGCAAATCTTGGGCTGGTCGTCAATTCGGCGCAGGAACTCTTTACGGTGGCCGATCTATCGAATGTCTGGGTAATGGCAAGTGTGAACGAGAAGGATTTTGCCATCGTTCGTGTCGGCTCCGCAGCGAGCATCACTGCTTCGTCCTATCCTGGGCAGGTTTGGAAGGGGCGCATCGCGTACATTCAACCTCAAGTGGACCCGGCTACGCGGACGGCGCAGGCTCGCATCGAGGTCGCCAACCCCAGCGAACTCTTGCGTATTGAAATGTACGTAGATGTCGAGTTCACATCCCGGAGCGGCCTAGGGCCGGTCGTGCCCGAGGCGGCAATACAATCGATTGGCGAGCGGCAGTTTGTGTTCCTCCGGATCAAGGACCAAGAAGGAAGTTTCAGATTGCGTCAAGTACGACTTGGCCCTGCAGCAGATGGCCATTACCCGGTCCTCGAGGGATTGAATCCAGACGACGAAGTTGTAACAGATGGCAGCTTCATCCTAAAAGCTGAGGCAGTGCGGCAACACCCCGAATTGCATTAGACCTCGCTTATTTTCAAGTTCGCCCAGAATCGGCCAGACCGCCCGCCGGCACGCTCATGCCATTCAAAACGGTTGCAAGTTAGGGCAATCTCTGGCAAAACAGCTTCACCCTCCTGAGGCGGAGCATCGGTTATGAAGATTGAAACACGCAATTCTGAAAACGCCGCGATTGTGGACGTCATCGGCGACATCACGCTCTATCACTCGCCGGAGCTGCGCAAGACCCTGCTCGATCTCATAAAAGTGAAACGTACGCCGCGCACCATCGTGAATATGACTGCGGTGAAATACATTGACAGCGCCGGTGTGGCCTCGCTCATCGAAGGACTAAAAGCATCGAGGGACGCCAAGACAACGTTCGCTCTCTTTGGATTGAGCCGCAACGCACGCGAGGTGCTCGAGCTGACTCGGCTGATCACCGTATTTGAAGTGTACGATCTTGAAGCGCAGGCGCTTCAGGGGCGGCCATGATTTTGCAGTTCTGGATCGGCCGTGCGGCATTAGTTCCCTGAAGTCCGCCTGACGGCCCCCCTGCAAAGTGCCCGGCAAAACGTTCACATGATCTCCACCGCCACCATCGGCCGCGCCACGATTGACGGGCTGGCCTATGTCGGCCAGCTCGCCCGGCTGACAGCGCGCGCCGCCCAAGCAAGCGTCGCGGGCCCGGCGCACGGCCGGGTCCTGCGCATTCGCCAGGCCATTCGCGAAGCCATGACCGTTGGTGTTCGCGCGCTTCCCATCCTTTCGCTCATCACTTTTTTTGTGGGCACGATTCTGGCTCTGCAATCGGCCTACGAGCTCCGCCGTTTCGGCGCCATTGCATTCGTTGCCAACGCCGTGGCGCTTTCCATCACTCGTGAGCTTGGCCCGCTCATGACCGCCATCATCGTCATTGGCCGGTCCGGTTCGTCGTTCGCCGCGCAAATCGGCACCATGAAAGTGAGCGAAGAACTTGACGCCCTGGAAACCATGGCGCTGGATCCGGTCCGTTTCCTGGTCACGCCAAAACTCCTCGCCATGCTCCTGATGGTGCCGTGCCTCACCATCTGGGCCGACTTCATGGGCGTTTTCGGCGGCGCGGTCTTCGGAGTGATTGGCGCCGATTTCACATTTTCGACTTACCTCCACGCGACGCTGGACGCGTTGATGGCTCGCGACATCATCACGGGTCTTATCAAGAGCGCGCTCTTCGGAATCGTTATCACCGCGGTCGGCTGCCAGGAAGGATTTCTAACCGGTCTCGGTTCGGAACAGGTCGGGCGTTCCACCACCACGGCGGTCGTGAAATCAATTTTCCTCGTCATTCTTGTGGATTTTGTCTTCACCGCCCTGTTCTACGTAACGGCGGGTGCGCGCTAACCGCGTGCAACGGAATTTGTGATCAAGCGATGAACACTGCGGCCGAATCTGCAACTGAACAGAAAGGCGCCCGCATCTCCGTCCGCGATTTGCGCGTGAGTTATGGCGAACGCGAAATCCTGCACGGCATTAGCTTCGATGTCGCGGCCGGGGAGACCATGGTCATCCTCGGCGGATCCGGCTCGGGAAAGAGCACTCTTCTCCGTTCCCTCATCGGCCTCCAGCGCGCGGACAGCGGAGAAGTGTGGGTCTGCGATCAGAATATCGCCACCATTTCGCCGCGCGAACTCGATGAATTGCGAAAAAGAATGGGCATCTCTTTTCAGAGCGGCGCGCTCCTTGGTTCCATGACCGTCGGCGATAACGTAGCCTTGCCTCTTCGCGAACACAGCCCGCTTGACGAATCCACGATCGAAATCATCGTTCGCTTGAAGCTCGATCAGGTGGGCCTTGCCGGATGTCAGGGCTACATGCCGGCGCAGTTGAGCGGCGGAATGAAGAAACGCGCCGCCATCGCCCGCGCCCTGGCGATGGATCCCCAGATTCTCTGCTTTGACGAGCCGTCCGCGGGCCTCGATCCCATCATCGCCGCGGGGATCGACAATCTGATACTGAAAATGAAGAACGCATTCGGGATGACCATGGTCGTCGTCACGCACGAGCTCGCCAGTGCCTTCATGATTGCCGACCGCCTCATGCTGCTCGATCGCGGCGTCGTTGTCGCCATCGGAACGAAAGAAGAGTTGCGGGCGAGCGCCCATCCGCGCGTGCGGCAGTTTCTCGAACGCATCGCGGAGCCCGAGCTCAAGGATGAAATAAACTATCTGCAAATGCTCACGGAAGGCGATCCCTTCAAGCGGCGGTGATGCGGCGGGAAGCGTGCTATATTGCGGCGCTGCGGTGCGCGTGAATTCCGCCGGGGCGTTTGAATTCTAGAATGAGGCTGTGATGAAATCGAAACGCGAGGAAGCCTTTGTCGGCGCATTCGTTCTCGTTGCCGCGGCTATTCTCGTTTTCACCATGCTCTCGCTTTCCGGATTCCTCCAGCGCGGCGGAACGCCCTTCCGCGCGTATTTCAAAAATGCCGGAGGGCTCGGGCCGGGCGCTCAAGTTCGCTATGCCGGCGGTCCGACGATCGGGCGCGTCACCCAAGTGCGCAGCGATCCGCAGAATCCCGCGCGCATGGAGATTCAGTTTCGCGTGAATGCCGATGTTCCTGTGAAGACGGACAGCACCGTCAAAATCGCCAGCCTCAGCGCGCTCGGCGACAACTTTCTCGCGATTCTTCCGGGAACGCCCGCGGCGGCGGTGGCTCCCGCGCACAGCGTTCTCCAATCGGCGGACTACGTCGCGCTCGATGAGCTCGTCGGCAAGCTCTCCGCCATCGCGCCGGCGGCGGAAAAACTTCTGAAGGATCTCGATTCCCGCGCCGGCGAATTGCGCGAGACGATTGCAGATGTCAACGACCTGCTGAACGCCCAGAATCGCGGCAATATCACTGCAAGCCTCGCGAACGCGCGCGGGATGCTCGAAGAAAACCGTCCGGCCGTGCACGCGACCCTCGGACATCTGAACGAAGCGAGCGCCAAGGCTGGTCCGCTCCTGGATGACTTCAAGAAAACGGCAAAGCAGGCCAACGATGCCCTCGCCCATCTCGATGCCACTCTCGTCGAAAATCGTACCGATCTGCGGCAGTCGATCGCAAAGCTGCGGGAAGCGCTGGCGTCGGTCGCGTCCCTCACCGAGCGGCTCGATCGCACGATGAATGTGAACACCGAAAATATGGACGAAACACTGGATAACATCCGCCGCACCACCGAAAACCTGAAGGAATTTACGGAGACGATCAAAACGAGACCGTCCACCCTGATTCGGTCCTCTTCGCCAAAGCCGCGTCAGCCCGGAGATAAGCCAAAGCCGTGAAACTCGAACTCACCGCCAATTCGCAGCCCGCTCGCAACCCGCGAACATATCTCGCGCGCAAATTGGGCTTCGCGCTTGCGCCGCTTGCACTGAGTCTCTTGCTGGGAAGCTGCGGCGCGACCCGGCCCCCGAAGTATTACGCCATCAGCGACCTGGCGAATGCCGCGGCCGGGAATTCCGGTGCGTATCCCGTGACTCTGCTGGTCGGCCGGATTACCGCGCCGCATCTGTATCGGGACACGCGCATCGTCTACAGTCACGATTCGCGCGTGATCGGCGCGTACGAGGATCACCGCTGGAGCGATCCCCCGGTGGACATGATCCAGAACACGCTCATCACCGCGCTTCGTTCTTCGGGCCGCTATCGAGCAGTGCAGCGCCAGAGCAGCACTTCCAAAGGCGATTATCTTCTGCGCGGGCATCTGACCTCCCTCGATGAAGTGGACTCGTCGCCGATGATGGCGCGCTTTGCCGTCGAGCTGGAATTGTATCGGCCGAGCACCGGCGCCGTCGTCTGGTCGCAGACCTATGACCACAGCGAACCCGTGAACGCCAAGACGATGCCGGCCGTTGTCGAAGCCCTGGAGCGCAATGTGCGCACCGGAATGCAGCAGCTTACCGGCTCGCTGGAGCAGTATTTCGCAAGCCATCCGGCGGAGTAGTGGCTCCATGAAAAAGCGGAAGCGCCGGGGGATCGATGTTCCGACCGAGGCGCGGCGCCGCGCCCGAGTTGCCGGAGCGAAGCCCGGTTCCACGCGCGTCATCGAGGACAAACGCAAACGCCCCGCGAAGCACAAGAAGCGCTGGCTCGAAAAGGAATCCGAATAGCCGCCAGGCGAAACATTCTATGCTCTCGGCGGAAGGTCCAGACCGGACCTAGTTTTTCGAGCTTCAACCCGGTTTGTTGTCGGGGATAACTTCGTCGGAGCGAAAGAACGCCTCAGGTGGAATCTTTTTTCGCTCGGCCAGTTCCGCGGCAATCATCTCCAAATCTTTTTTGTTGAACCCCGTGCCGCTCACTCTGACCATGCCGTCGGCCTCGATCAGAAAAATCGTCGGTACATTCGTGAGGCCATAGGCATTGGAGACGGGATAGCCGTCGTCGTCCATGACCAGGGGGAAGGTGATGCCGTATTCGCGGACGAAATCTTTCGTGTCGCGCGCGTCGTCCTGCGAGATTCCGAGAACTGTGACGCCATCGCTGCCGTAGCGTTGGTGCAGGCGTTCGAGAAACGGAAACGTGAACTGACAGACGGGGCAGGAAATCTTGAAGAATGCGGCGACAACGGGGCCGCGGGCCATCAGCTTTGTCAGCGAGTATTCCTTGTTGTCGAGCGCCTTCAGCGAAAATCCGGGAGCGATGTCTCCCGCAACGATGTGCGTCATCTGGTCTTGTTTTCCCATCCAGCGTCTTAGCTGCCGCAAAAGTCCCATCGGTTCAGTGTAGCGCAGAGAAGGGGAGGGCGGCAAAGCGAGGAAATGAGCCGAGCGCTAGTCTAGTCTGAACGCCGGTTATCGCGATTGCTAAACACGAAGACTCAAAGCAGTTCCCGGAATTCCGCCACACTGATTCTCAAGTCCTGAATGATGGCCCGCAATGTCTTGCGCTTCAATTCGCCACCGTGCATTGGGATGACCACCCGCGCTTGGTCGCTCGCACGCACGTAAATTGCATGACTGCCGCTTTGACGCCGGAACTCGAAACCCAATCGCTCGGCAATACGCACGAGTTCTTTTGCATTGACTGCGGGCAGTTTTGGGGTCACACCGCAATCTCAATCGGCTTGATTAAAATATCTTCCGTAGGAATGGGTAGCCCGTCTTCGATCAGGCTTTCGATGTACAGCACGATGGCCTCGCGGATGTTGCTGACTCCTTCTTCGATCGTCTCGCTTTGCGTATGACACCCCGGCAGTGTCGGACAGAAAACGTGGTAGCCTCCTTCCTCTTCCTTCTCAAAAATTACGGTAAACCGGTGCGCCATTTTTTCGCCTCCGCTGCCCCAATTCTAGCCGATTCCGCACTTTTCCGCCGGACCCTTTGTTCTTGTAGTCGCCCTTCCCTCCGGCGGCGGCCGCCCCTTAATGCGACAAGAGGAGCTTGCCTGCCGTTTCCTTGGGGAAGGGTGGCGTATCGTTGTCATAGGTTGTGAAGCTCAACTCGTTCGAGGGTACTAGGCCGGATCCATTCGAATGTGGTACTATACGATAATATGTATTGACACGGTAACAAACCCATGCTATCATGAGCCGTGACACTCGGACACACGACCCCTCTGCGCACCCTCTCTTTACCCGAGCGGGAGCCTGCGGTCCCTACGCCATACCCTAACCCTTGCGGAATCACATCCTTAGCAGACCCCTACACACTAACTCCCCTCGAATCACATCGTTACGAAAACAAGGGAGGGGGAGGGGTGCTTCCTTGTCTCCCTGCTTCGTCGTTTCACTACTTCACACTCTGAAAGGTCTT
>JBGOWC010000054.1:0-8603 GCA_041478415.1 Terriglobia bacterium | reverse complement strand
GAAGCCGCGCCAGCCGGGCTCTTCGCCCAGTCCGATGAAGAGGAAGATGAACAGAAATCGCTCGGGCAGTTCGGTCCATTTCGCGAGCTGCGCTGCCGCGGGACGCGGCGCACCGAGGAACACGTTCAGCAAGCCGATCACAACGCAGATGACAGCGGGAAGCAGGAGCACGAGCGCATACCACCGCACGCCAACTCGCCACTCGACGATACGCCTCAGCAATCTCTTAATGCTTTTCGAGCCTCCAGTGATCGCCGAGAGCACAAGAGCCGCAACAAACGGCCCGAGAGGGTTGAGGCCGCCTTCGCCGCGCGTGACACGTGCCAGGTGCAGCAGCCACGGAAACCAGGAGAGCAAATACGCCAGGAGAAAGAAAAACGGCAGCGGATGTCGCTTGACGAAATTCATGGAGCGTCCTTCTTGGCGGCTTCGTGGCGGGATTGTACACCGAATGGACGTTGCTTACGGTTCGACGGTCGCCGGAGAGCCCTCTCCCTGCGGCACATCGCGTCCGTGGCCCCGGCCAGCGTAAATGGACTTGGAGATGCGGCTCGGCAGACGCAGTTGCCGAGGCGTCACGAGGATCACAAGCTCAGTCTCCGTCGGTGTCTTGCTGTGCCGGCCGGCGAGAAAGCCCGCGCCCGGAACATTGGCGAAGCCGGGAAGTCCGGTCAGGGAGCTGGTTTCGTCCCTGTCGAGCAGCCCGCCGATGAGCGAAGTTTCATTCTCGCGGATGCGCACGGTCTGGCTGATGGTGCGGTTGGAGAAGATGGGAATGCCGTTCGCGTTGCGCCCTGAGAGCGCGCGAATTTCAAACTCCAGGTGCAGCGTAACTTCGCCATTGGAATGAAGAGCCGGCGTCGCTTTCACCTTTATGCCGAGGTCCACGTATTCCGAAGCGGGATACGGCTGCTGCAGTGTCGCCGCGGTGGAAGCAAGGCTCGATGGAGCAAGAAAAACAGACACCTTGTTTGCGGTCTCCGCGGTCAGCGCCACGTCGGGCAGCGAATCGCCGTTGAGATCGGAGGCCACGATTGCGCGCGGCCCGGCGGTGGTATTGAGCTCAAAGCGGTTTGCAAATGTTCCGGAACCCAACCCCAAATACAGACCCAGTGTGCTGGGGCCCTGGTTCGTCACCGCGAGGTCGTTGACTCCGTCTCTCGTAAAGTCCGCAATGGCGATCCCTGCGGGAGTCGCCGCCGTGGCGAGGGGAGAACCGGTTGGCTGTGTGAACGTCGCGTCGCCGTTGTTCAAGAGTATCGTCAGCGAGCCGGCGCCCTGGTTCACGACGGCGAGGTCGGCGACGGCGTCTCCGTCCAAATCGCCTGCGGCAATGGCGACCGGGCTATTCCCCACTTGGGTCGGTGAGTTGGTCGCTTCCGAAAATGTGCCGTCAAACGTGCTGTCGCCGCTGCCGAGCAGGAGCGACACGGTGTTGGAGTTCTGATTGACCACGGCGAGCCCCGGTTTTCCATCGTTGCGGAAATCTCCGGTCACCATCGCCACGGGCCCTAATTCGCTGCCTGCCACAATATTTGGCAGCACGAAAGGTGAATTCGCAAACGGCGTGAACCCGCCGATTCCGTCGCCCTGGAATACGGAGATCGAATTGTCTGTGTTGTTCGCTACCGCGAAGTCCAGCTTGTTATCACCGTTGAAATCCGCGATGACCACGGCACTTGGGCCCGCACCCACGGTGAATGGCGAACCCGCGGCGGCCGTAAACGTTCCGTCACCGTTGCCGAAGAGAAGCGTCACGTTGCTTGACGTTTGATTCGTGATGAGCAGGTCGGCGAAGCCGTCGCCGTTCACGTCCGCGCTGGCGATTGCGGATGCGCCGGTTTCTGTTGCGCCAAGGACGATCGGAGATCCAGGGGCCGGTATGAAATTTCCATTTCCCTGATTCAGCAAGATCGTGATCGTGTTTGGGTTGTCGTTGTGGTTGACCACGGCCAGGTCGCGCAGGGTGTCCCCGCCGAAATTATTTGCAACCAGCGCGAGCGGCGCCTGGCCCACGTCGAAATCCGTGCGCGGGAAGACCGTCGAACTTACCGTGCCCGTGAGACTGGAGACGCCGAGGCTGGCCGACAAGAGCGAGAGCGTCACCGGAAAACGGTCACCGACGAAAAAACTGGCAGGCTTGCGGTCCTGCGCCCGCAGGAGGATGCGCCGCCCGCTGCGCACCAGGCTCAGCGCCTGCGAGAAATCCACGGTTGCGCCCGGCATCGTCAGGGCAAAAGTCGTCTTGCCTCCCCCGACCAAAATGAACGGCGGAATGCTCGAAAGTCCCTGGGTGGCGAGGATTTGTTGGAGTTTTGTGACCAGGCTATTCAAGTCGGTTGCCTGCTGCAGGGCCTCGACGTCTTTGGAGCTGAGCGTTAGGACTCGCGCCGAGGACGGCGGCGTGACGCCAAGTTTGAGCGCTTCGCTGCGGTTCACCTCGAGCAGCTCGATATCCAGCATCAGTTCGCCGGGGGCCTGTTCGAGCTGGCGAATCAAGTCGCCGGCGAGCGCGACGATTCTCGGCGCATCGTTGATCGTCACGATTCGGCTGCGCGGATCGAGCGTAATGTGCGTGGTGCCGGTGATGTCGCGCAGGACGCGCAGCAGTTCGGTCATCTCCTCCGGCCCCACGGAAGCAGGGAGCGGAAACGTCTGCTCGACACGCAGCTCGTACTCTCTGCGCTTCGCCTGGGTATCCGCCGCGACAAAAAAGGTGTCCGCGCGGAGCGGTCGGAGAAATGTCCGCGTCTGCGACGCGAGAATCGCGATGGCCGTTGAAAAATCCACTTCGCTCACGCGCAGACGCACTTGCCTAGAGGGCAAATCGGCGTCAAACAGAACCTTCAAGCCGAACGATTGGGCGACTTGCTGGTAGGCGGCCTGGGTGTCGCCGCGCAAATCGAAGCTGCGCTTCCCGGCGAGCGGCCGCAGGCGCGGAATCCCCGCAAAACGAGTTTCCGCCTGCGCGGGATCTGGAGTGGCGGACGCAGCAGGTGCCTGCCCCATCGCGGCGATCTGCCCAAGACGTTCGGCAACCGAAGCGTTTCCCGAATCGAGGCGCAGCGCCGAGCGAAGTTCGCGCGTCGCTTTGTCCACCGATCCCGAGAGCGCCAGCTGCTCGGCGGTGTCCACGCGCTCGTGGACGAGCCGTGAGCGAAGCAATGCGCCCCGCTCGAGGGCGTCCCGGTTGCCAGGGTTGAAGCGCGCCGCCTGGTCATAGGCGGCGATCGCGTCTTCGAGGCGCCCTGCCGCTTCGGCCTGCTTGCCCCGTTGTAACAGGCGCTCGGAGCGTCGCGGGTCTGGTCGCGCAACCGCCGTCGAGGCACCGTGGCCCTTGCCTGCATCCGGAGACTGCGCCGGGGCGTAGCAGGGGAGAGACAGGGCGAGGACGAGCAGGAAGACCGACGCGCGTTGGATCGTGCGAATCACCGGGAACGATTGTAGCGTGGCGGCGGTCTGAGTGATGGGTTGGCTTGACGGGGTGAGTCCCGACGCGTAAACTGGTTTTTATTGTTGCAACTGATTTTCAACTAGTGCCCGGACGGGAGACCCCTTGCTCTCTGCGTTCCTCATTGCCCTTCGCGAAGGCGTGGAAGCCTCGCTCGTCGTTGGCATCATCCTCGTCTATCTCTCCCGGACTGGCCGCTCGCGTCTCGCTCGATATGTCTGGTACGGCGTCGCCGCGGCCGCAGCGCTCAGCCTCGCCGTGGCCGTGGCGCTGGACCGCTGGCGCATCAACAAGGACGGCTTTGAAGGGCTGCTTCTGCTCATCGCGTCGCTCTTCGTCATTACGATGATCGTGTGGATGAACCGCGTTGCGCGGCATCTGCGAAAAGACATCGAGCAGCGCGTGGACTCCTACGCCGAGCGCTCCGGGAGCGCCGCCGGCTGGGGTCTGTTTCTCTTCGTCTTCCTGATGGTGCTTCGCGAGGGCGCGGAGCTGGCGCTCATCTTGCGGGCCGTCGAACTTTCGACCGAGGGTTTGCAAACGTGGATCGGCACGATTCTTGGTATCGCCACCGCTGTCGCCGTCGGACTGTTCTTTTTCAAGGGCACGCTGCGCGTTCCACTCCACCGGTTTTTCACCGCAACGAGCGTCATCCTCATGCTGGTGGCGTTTCAGCTTGCGCTGACGGGCTTGCACGAGCTGAGCGAAGCGCGATGGCTGCCTTCGAGCAAACAGGAGATGGCCGTTATCGGACCGATTGTGCGCAATGAGCTGTTCTTTTTTGTGTTCATCCTCGGCGCTGCAGTTCTGCTCATCTTGCGCGAATGGAGTTCATTGAATCCGGCAAAGTCGTCTGAGCCGGCCGGTGAAGCCGAACGACGCCGCGTCGAATGGGATCGCCGGCGGCAGCGCCGATGGATGACGGCGGCGGCGGCGGCGTGCCTCGGCGTGGTGCTCGCGCTGACCGCGGATTTCATCTACGCGCGCGCTTCCTCTGCGCCTCCGGAGGCGCGGGCCCTCGAGGCGCGCGGGAACGAAGTGCGCATACCGATCGCGGATGTGAGCGACTCGAGCCTGCATCTCTTCACGATAAAACTCGCGGATAACACGCTGAGATTCCTAGTTATTCGCAAGCCGAACGGCTGGGGCACGGCGCTCGACGCCTGCCGCATCTGCGGGCCCGCCGGTTACCGCCAGGACGGGCAGAATGTCATCTGCCGGCACTGCGGCTCGGCGATCTACGTGCCTTCGATCGGCGATCAGGGCGGCTGCAATCCGGTCGGCGTGGCGTCGCGCGTGGAAGGCGGCGATCTGGTTCTCGATGTTTCCGCACTGACCCAGGCCGCGCGCGAGGTGCCGCAGTAGGCGGCGCTCAACGACCATGTTCTTCCGACTCGTTGCCGATTCCTTTTCCCGGCGCCTGCGCCGCAAGCTGCTCACCGGCGGCGCGCTCGCGCTGGGCATGGCCGTGGCCACCGCGGCGCTGAGCGTCTCGCTCGACGTCGGCGATCGTTTGGCGCGCGAATTCCGCAGCCTCGGCGCGAATCTTCTTGTGACGCCGCAGGCGGATTCGCTGCCGCTCGAAATCGGCGGCGTGGATTTACGCCCCGTGAATGCCGGAGCGTATCTGCCGGAGGCGGACCTGGGCAAACTGAAAACGATTTTTTGGCGGAACAATATCGTCGGGTTTGCGCCGGTGCTGGAAGTGCCGGTTGAGGTGGAAAATCCCAGCCGGCAAACGCTCGAGCACCCTCAGGTTCGCCGCGTGCCGCTCATTGGGACTTGGTCGCAACACACTGTCCCCGTCTCGGGAGGCGGCCCATTTGTTACCGGGATCGAGAAAACGAATCCGTGGTGGCACGTTGAGGGACGCTGGTTCAGGGACGATGCGCTCGAAGGTGTGGTCGGAGTGAATCTGGCCCGCCGTGCAGGTATCTTCCCGGGCGACACGCTCGCCGCCGTGCCTGTCAATTCGGCGACGCCCCTGCTTGGGCTTCCGGTGACGATCGTGGGAATTCTTTCGACCGGAGGCGCGGAAGACCAGGCGCTGGTGGTTCCGCTGCTGCTGGCGCAACAACTCGCGAACAAGTCCAGGCAGTACCGCAAGCTGTACGTCAGCGCGCTGACGAAACCTGAGGATGATTTCGGACGCCGCGACCCGGCGACGCTATCACCCTCGGATTATGACCGCTGGTATTGCAGCCCGTATGTTTCTTCGATTGCGCTGCAGATTCGGCAGGCGCTTCCCGGGACGGACGTGCGCGTGATACGCCGGGTTGCCGAGGGCGAAGGAATCATTCTCACGCGCGTACGAAATCTCCTGTGGCTTGTGACCTTTGCCGCGCTGCTGGCTGCGGCGCTCGCTGTCGGCGCAACCTCGGCGGCGACGGTCATCGAGCGGCGCACGGAGATCGGCCTGATGAAAGCGCTCGGAGCGGGCTCGGGCTTGGTGCGCAGCCTCTTCGCCGCCGAGCAGATTCTTCTCGCTCTTGTTGGCGGTGCGGCGGGCTACGCGCTTGGGATTGTTCTCGCGCGAATCGTCGGCGAAGCCATTTTCGGCGCGGCGCCGCAGCCGTCGGTTCTGCTCTTTACCCTTGTGCTCGGGCTTGCCGCCGCGGTGACGCTTCTCGGCAGCTTTTTTTCTCTCCGCCGCGCGGCGCGGTATCAGCCCGCGCCCATCCTGAGGGGCGAATGATGTTTCGACCGATACGGCAGAGGTAGACGATGTTCTGGCGGATTCTTCGGCGGCTCTTCCAGGCGAATCCCGCACGCCTCTTCGTCGTTCTGCTTGCCCTCGGCGCAGGTGCCGCGATAACTGCCGCGCTTCTCAATCTCCAGGTGGATGCCCGCCGCCGCCTCACGACCGAATTCCGCTCTCTCGGCGCCAATGTTGTAATCGCGCCTCGCGATACATCCGCGGTTTCAACTGGCACGACCCTCGACGAAGCGGTCCTGAAACTGGTTCCGGCCAAGTCCGAGGGGAATAAGGTGGCAGTTGGTCCGTTTCTTTACGTTCTTGCTGACTTACGGACGTATTCCAGCAAGCCGGTTCGAGCCGTGGTCGCCGGAACGGATTTTGTTGGCATGGGCGCGATCATTCCGCAAACGATTTTCGAAATCACGACGACATTCTCAAAAACTGAACCGAACTGCCTCGTAGGAAAAAAGATTTCCGAACATTTGGGTGTGCACGTTCAGGAGAGACTTTTCCTGGAGAATGAGGGAAGAGAACAATCCTGTTTTGTATCACTCGTTATCGCGACCGGCGGAGCGGAAGACAGCCAGGTCTTTCTGCCATTGCCCGCCGCCCAAGCTCTCGCCGGACTTCCCGGCCGAGTCAGTTTGATTCAACTCAGCGTACCGGGCACGCCGCAGTCTATCGAACGTTACATCGCCGCTCTTTCGCAAGCGATCCCCGACGCCAACGTCCACGGTATTCGCCAGTTCACGGAGGCCGAAGCAAAGCTCTACAACCGCATCAGCGGCCTGCTCGTGGCCACGGTGGCCCTGATTCTCGTTCTAACCGGTCTCTGCGTCATGGCCGCGATGACCAGTGCGGCGATGGAGCGACAGCACGATGTCGGGCTGATGAAAGCGCTCGGCGGGCCGGTTCGTCGCGTTCTGCGCCTCTTTTTGGCCGAAGCCGCTATTCTCGGCGTCGCGGGCGGAATCCTCGGCGCAGCCGCGGGGCTCGCGATTTCCATCTGGCTCGGCAAAGCGGTGTTCGGCGTGGCGGCGCGGCCGCGGCTGATTGTGTATCCTGTGACCGTGGCTCTTACCGTCCTCATCGCCGTTTTGGGTGCGTATCCGCTACGGCGGCTCGCGGGCGTCCGGCCGGCCGCCATTTTCCGGGGAGACGCATGAGCGCACAGGTTCCACAGGTCCCCCAGGTCGTTGTCGAAGCGCTGATCAAGCAGTATGGCGCCCTGCGCGCGCTCGACGGCTTGAGCCTTACCGTGGACGACGGAGAATGGATCGCGCTCATGGGCCCTTCCGGCTCGGGCAAGACCACGCTCATCAATATTCTGGGCGGTCTTGATACCCCAAGTTCGGGCCGCGTCGTCGTGGACGGCGCTGAAATCTCCAAATTCAGCGAAGCGCAACTGGTTCGTTACCGCGCCGAGAAAGTCGGCTTCGTCTTCCAGCAGTTTCACCTCGTCCCATATCTCACCGCGGTCGAAAACGTGATGCTCGCGCAGTATTTTCACAGCGTCACTGACGAAGCGCAGGCCGCCGAAGCGCTGCGCCGCGTGGGCCTCGGCGACCGGCTGACACACCTTCCCTCGCAGCTTTCCGGCGGTGAACAGCAGCGCGTCGCCATCGCCCGCGCGCTGATCAACCAGCCGAAGCTGATCCTCGCCGATGAACCGACCGGCAATCTCGACGAGGCCAACGAGCAGATCGTCATCAATTTATTCCGCGAATTGCACAGCGCGGGGCACACGATCTTGATGGTCACGCACGACGCGACCATCGCGCGGCAGGCCGACCGCAGGATCGAGCTGGCGCACGGCCGGCTGGAACAGATTTCTGCGCTCACCACCGAAGACGAAGTCCGTTTCGATCACCTTCTCGAACAAGTCTGGATCTGCGGCGAAGAGGGAACTTCCACGCGCGTCGACCGCATCCGCACGCTGGGCTCGGTGGATCCCGTTCGCACGCTCGGGCGCATGGTGGACCTGCACCTCGTCGAAGTCCGCGACAGCGAAGTCCAGCTCACGGAACGCGGCGGCAGCCGCGCCCGCGACGTCATCCGCCGCCATCGCCTGGCCGAGCGCCTCTTCAAGGACACATTTTCGATCGACGATTCGGAAGTGCACGATCAAGCCTGCAAATTCGAGCACATCATCAGCCCGGAGTTGGACCATCGCATCTGCACATTTCTGGGGCACCCGAAGACCTGCCCGCACGGCAACCCGATTCCGCCGGGCGAATGCTGCCCCAACGGAAAAAAAGATTAGTTGGCTCTCGGTCAGGCCCAACCCACATGCCGATTCCAATTGATTCACGCAAGAAGGCAACAAGCGTGAAGATTCACGTCTCTACCGGCGCAGGCGCGGACATCGTCTGGTCCGACGGCCACGCCAGCCACTACGATTTCGCCTATTTGCGCGAGCAGTGTCCCTGCGCGATGTGCAACGACGAGCGGCAG
>JBGOWC010000073.1:0-7624 GCA_041478415.1 Terriglobia bacterium | reverse complement strand
GGAAAAGGTCGAGCTGCCTCCGACGATGGCGCCATTGAATACCGATTTGGAGACCAGAGCGGGCCCGCTTCCGGGAGCGCAGGAGGTGAAAATCGTCGTGGGAGTCTGAGTGTCGATCCCCGTGAATCCGCCGTCGCCGCATGCTCTGCCAACTGTCCAATCCAATGTCCCAGAGAAGACCTGAGTGTCGTTGTCTTGGGTTCCTCCGAAACCGTAGTTCTCGTCCGAGACGGCGGCGGACGGCCCGGGATAAAACTGAATGGTTGAGAGCGTGGCGTTCAAATCTACCCAGGTAGGATGTGTCGGGCTCACGACTGCTGGATTGTCAGTGCGCATGATCCCGCCGTCGTTGCCGACGTAGAGCCGCGGCGTGGCGCCATTCGCCGCGAAAACGATCGCATGGGTGTCCACGTGCGGGCGAACACTCGACGAGCCGATTGTGAAATCGTACGTCACGTGGTCGGTCCAGGTTGTCCCGCCATCCGTGGTCCTGAACAAGGTCGAACTGTTGTTCGTGAACGCAGCTCCGCCGACGACCACAAAGCCGGACAATGTCGGATGAACGCCAACCGCCATGTCGTAGAAACATTGATGATTGCAAAACGCGGGCGTGCTGGGCAGCAAAGTCCAGGTCGTCCCAGCATCGACGCTCTTAAAGAAGCCGAGCAGATCGCTGGAATTCGTGGCCGGGTCTGCAATCGCCGCGTAGAGAACCGCTGTGCCGCCGGAAGTGGAGGGCGCGATTGTTAGAATGATGCGCCCCATAGCAGTCCCAGTCAGAGTGGTGACAGTCAATTTGCTCCAGGTCACGCCCTCATCGGCTGACTTGTAAATTCCGTTTGCTGCGACTCCACCTGCGAACCCCAGGGCGGCGTAAACCGTCTTGTTGGCCGCCACAGGGTCGAACACGACGCTGGTTCCCGCCGCACCCACTGGCGCATTCGCGCCCGACACCTGGGCCCAGGCGGTGCCTCCATTCGTCGATCGGTAAATCCCCGATAGGCTGCCCACATCCGCGAACGCGGCGCCAGCAAGAACAATTTGGTTGTTGTTCGGATCCACTGCAATGGCGCCAATTCGCGCCGCACCGATACTTGAGCTGATGGGGCCGACGAATGTACTGGCGCCAAGCTGAGTCCACGTGATTCCGCCGTCGGGGGACCTCAGCACACCTGCCCCCTGATAGGCGTCCAGATTGAAGTTCTCTTCCCCCGTCCCAACATAGATGATGTTGTGATTGGTGGGATCAATCGCGATGGAACCGACCGCCAGCGAAGGCTGATCGTCCGTCAGCGGCGTCCAGGCTGCGCCGCCATTCGTGGTTTTCCAGACGCCGCCGGCCGCTCCTCCGATGTAAACCGTTTGCCCGGTCGCATCAGTGGGATCCACAGCAATTGCTGTCACGCGCCCAGAAGCCGTGGGACTTCCGCCGTTCCCGCCAAACGGGTTTTTTGTGGGCTGCGGACCCATCAAATGCCAGAGTCCATCGCCCGGAAAGGAGATGATTCCCGCGACAGCCGACCGTATCGGGTTCAATCGCTGCTCCCGGATCATCTGGTTGCGCTGCTCAATGGCGCGTTGGAGCGCCCCAGCCGGAATTTTCTGTAGCGGATACGCCCGCTGCCTGTAGAACCATTCCGCCCGCGCCCAAAGAAAGTCCGGGCCTTCCTTTTCCAGACCGCCTGACTGTTCTTCCTCCGCTGCGCTCACGGCAGCAGCCTCTGCACTCCTCTGAAACTGGACGGTGGATTGCTGTGGGGAGGGCGTTGTCGCAGGAGCAGGTGTTTCTCCATTTGGCAGGGAAGATGATTCCGTCGCGCGGCCCGCTGTCTTGTGTTCCTTCTCTCCCTCGCTCGTATTGGCTTGTCCTCGGCCCTGCTCCGCTCTCTTCGCCTTCGGCGCTGATCCGGCGCTCGCTCTCCGCTCCTCAGCCGGGCGGGATTCGCTGTGCTGAGCAAATAGAGCCGCAGCCAGGGTTCCGGCCGCAAGCAAAGATAGAAATAGTGTTGAGCGGATGTGGCCGGGGCGGGTCATGCAAACCTCCACAGAGTCAATTGCACTCGTGAGTTTAGATATTTCCCGAATTGAACGGGGTGAGCGGCGGAGAACGGCGGATCGGAATAAAGGCTTGCACCTGGTTGGTTAGGCCAATAGCGCCATTTTAATACCGAGGCGGTGAGGGCACTGATCCAGCGCGATGCGTTGGACCAAGTACACTCACGTTCGGGTGGCCAGTCGAACGGCATGAGGAGCCTTTCCGGGCAGGACAGAAGCCCCGGGCGCACTCTCTGCAGGCAGAGGGCAGGATGCGACCCCACGGTCGAATCGTTTGCGGATTCTCCTCTCGCCTGCTGGCCATGTCAAGAGTTTCAGGCGCGTGCGCGGCAGGCCAGCGAATCAATAGATCCTCATCCTCTGGTACAGGCGAACTGCTGACCGGGGTGAGATAAATGGAGATGACTGGTGGGCCTGGGGAGAGTCGAACTCCCGACAAACGGTTTAGGAAACCGCTGCTCTATCCATCTGAGCTACAGGCCCGAGATTTTCATTCTACTGCACTTGGGCGCAGAAAGTGGCCCCTTGCCGGGGAGGGACGCGCTCGCGCTATACTTTGCGGCCGAGGCGGCTGATGCTGAAAAAACCGAAATTCCAGGCGAGCTGCAAGATCTTTCTCATCGCGGCTGTTCTCGAGGGGTCTCTATTGGCAACTTCCACTTTCGGACAGGTGACGAACGGGAAGAAGCCGGCGCTGCCTGCGCCGAACGCGACGCCATCCGCCCGAAACGGCTCCCGAGTCGTTTCGCGCCCCAAAGATTTTCTGCCGCGGGTGCCGGAGGGGTTCCGCGTGAACGTATTTGCGCGGGATTTCAAGGAGCCGCGCTGGCTCGCCGTGGCGCCGAACGGAGATATTTTTGTCGCCGACTCGGACGCGGGCGAAGCGATCGTGCTGCGCGATCCGCAGCGTACCAGCGGCGCGCAGGAGCGCGAAGTGTTCGCCAAGGGATTGGACGCTCCGTTCGGCATTGCATTTCATGAAAACTACGTCTATGTCGGGAACACGGGCGAGTTGGTGCGCTTCCGCTACGACCCAAAGACGTCAAAACGGCTGGGCGAAGCGCAGCATCTTCTGGATCTGCCGCGGCGCGGCCACTGGACTCGCTCGCTGGCGTTCAGCGCGGACGGAAAGCATCTGTACATTGGCGTCGGGTCGGCAACAAATGTTTCCATCGAAGCGGACCAGCGCCGCGCGTCAATCCTTGTCTGCGAACCGGATGGCAAGAATCCGCGCACCTATGCAAGCGGGCTGCGCAATCCGGTGGGCCTGGCGCTTGAGCCGAGGAGCCACGAACTCTGGACCAGCGTCAACGAGCGGGACGCGCTGGGCGACGATCTCCCACCCGACTATTTGACCTCGGTCCGTGAGGGAGGCTTCTACGGCTGGCCATACAGCTATATCGGGGACAACGTGGATGCGCGCGTCACGCCGCAGCGGCCCGATCTCGTCTCTCGCGCGATTGTCCCCGACGTGCTGCTGGGCGCGCACGTCGCTGCGTTGCAATTCGCGTTTTACACGGCGGCGCAGTTTCCCGAGAGTTTTCGCGGGGGCGCGTTCCTTGCCCAACATGGCTCGTGGAACCGCGCGACCCTCTCCGGGTACCAGGTCGTCTTCGTGCCCTTCCAAAACGGCAAGCCATCTGGCGGGCCGGTGTCGTTTCTGACCGGATTTGTTCCCGATCCGGCGAAGCGTGACGTCTACGGCCGGCCGGTGGGTGTGGCCGTGGCACCCGATGGTGCGCTGCTTGTTTCGGATGATGGCGCCGGAGTGATCTGGCGCATTTCGAGCAAATAGCGCCAACTTTTCTGGCTCCGTTCGGCGGCTGGCTCCGTTATTGACAAGAAGAGACTCAAGGTGTAAAACGCCTACACCGCAAACTGAAACAAACGTTTCACTGGAGAGAAACATGCTTACGCCTGCGCAGGTTGGTTACTCTGAAAAATGGACCGCGGCAGTCACCTCACTTTTTCTGGCAGGGATCGTTTGCGTTTTGACGGCCGCGGGAGCTGCTGGGCAATCAGCAAAGCCCTCACCCGCTCCGAAAATTGCAGCCGCGACAACAAGTGCAGGGGCCGCGGGCGCACCCGAAATGACCGCAGCCGACGTGGACGCATTTCTCGACGGCTTCGTCCCGATGCAAATACTCCGGGATGACATCGCGGGCGCCGTCGTGGTTGTCGTGAAGGACGGCAAGGTCTTCTATTCGAAAGGCTTCGGCTACGCCGACGCCCAGAAGAAGAAACCCGTTTCCGTGGACGACACGCTCTTCCGGCCCGGCTCGGTCTCGAAGCTTTTTGTCTGGACCTCCGTCATGCAGCTCGTGGAGCAGGGAAAACTCGATCTCGACCATGACGTCAACGAATATCTCGATTTCAAGATCAACGCGACCTATCCCGAGCCCGTAACGCTGCGGCGGATCATGACGCACACGTCGGGATTCGAGGAAGTTTTGAAGGACTTGTTTATTTCCGACAGCGCGGACCTGAAACCGTTGCGGGACTACCTCGTGGCGCGGCAGCCGGAGCGCATCTTCGCGCCGGGGACCGTCCCGGCGTATTCGAACTACGCGACGGCGCTTGCCGGCTACATCGTTCAGCGGATCTCCGGGGAGAAGTTTGAAGACTATGTCGCAAACCACATCTATAAACCGCTGGGGATGACGCACACGACGTTTGTTCAACCGCTGCCGAAAGAGCTTGAGCCGCTTATGTCCAAGGGATACATGCTGGCGTCCGACGGCCCGAAACCGTACGAAGTGGTGCAGGCGGCGCCGGCGGGGAGCGTGGCGACCTCCGGCGGAGACATGGCGAAGTTCATGATCGCGCATCTACAGGACGGGCGGTACGGGGATACCCAGATCCTGAAACCCGAAACGGCAAAGCTGATGCACGCGCGCTCGTTCGCGCCCGATCCGAAAATGCTGGCAATGGCGCTGGGCTTTTTCGAGGAAACGCGCAACGGCCACTACGGGATCGGCCACGGCGGCGACACCCAGTACTTCCACAGCCATCTGCATCTGATTCCGGATGCAAACGTAGGTCTTTTCATCTCGGTCAACAGCATGGGCAAAGGGGAAGCGCCCCTCCGAGAAATGTTGTGGGAGAAGTTCACCGACCGCTACTTCCCGAACACGGCGCCGGCCGAGGCAACCCTCTCGACCGCAAAGGAAGACGCGGCGCAGATTGCGGGATCGTATCTCGTTAGCCGCCGCGCGGAGTCGAATTTCCTGAAGGGACTCTCGATGATTTCCACGGTGTCCGCGGCACCCCAGCCGGACGGGACGATCGTGTTTGATTTTATTAAGGGTTTCAACGGCAAGCCGAGACACTGGCGGGAAATCGCTCCGATGCTGTATCAAGACGTGGACGGCCAAGACCGGCTCTTCTTCCGCCGCGATTCGAGCGGGCGGATGCAGATCTTCACATTTTTTGCGGCGTTCGCCTTTCAGAAGGCGGCCTGGTACGAAACGAAAGGCTTCAATCTGTTTTTGCTGATCTTCTTTCTGACTATTTTTGTCTTGACGCTGGTGATCTGGCCCATCGCCGGACTCGTGCGCCGGCACTACAAGCTGCCGCTTGCGCTCACGCCGGGGGAAATCCGCCTGCGCCGGTGGACACGCCTCGTGTGTCTCTTCGATGTGGTGGTGATCCTCCTGTGGACGATTCTGGTGAGTTATGCCGGGAGCGTCATCGGCCGGTTCAACAGCCGATTGGATCCGTGGCTCTACATCATTCAGTTCCTCGGAATCCTTGCGGCGCTCGGGACGATCGTCGCGATCGTGAATGCGTTCCGATCGATCACAAGCGCGCGCTGGTGGTGGAGCAAGATCCATGATGCGCTGGTCGCCCTGGCCTGCCTGGGATTTGTGTTGTTTGGCATGCTCTGGCGCCTGTTCCACGTGTCGGCGCAATACTAGCGGCGTCATGGGGCCCGCGCGAGCGACGGCCCGCACTACTTCACTGTAAGCTTGAGTTGAATCTTCTGTGTGATGTTGTTGGACATCGCCGAGACGGTGAGGGTGAAAGTCCCCGGGGGCGTAACCAACGCCGGTGGCGGAGGCGTGTTGACACTTCCTCCGCCGCAGCCAACAACACTCATCGCCGCCAGAAGAAGGAACCCGGCGGCTGCATGGCTCCATGCGATACGCCGCCGGCGAACGAAGTTCTCGCCTTTTTGCGTAAGAACCCACCACAGAAGCAGCAAAAGGATAGGCGCGAGCAAGGAGCCCAGGGGAAACCCTTTGAATGGCGCGCGATAGCTGCCAGGCCACCTAGGCGCCCAAGGTAGCGCGCTACCAGCGCTCGTCGAAACCACGACGCTGAAGGGAACGGGATTCGACCCGGCGAGCTGCACCGAAGCCGGCGAAACCTGGCACTTCGCGCCGAGAGGCGCACCTGCGCATGATAAGGAAACGCTGCCGGTGAAGCCGGTCACGGGCGCGACCTGAAGGTCGTACTGCGCGGTTTGCCCGGGGTTCACCGTTTGTGTGGTCGAGGAAGAGCCGCTGGGCTGCACCGTGAAGGGCGGATTGCCGGTTCCGGTGAGGGCAATCGTCTGCGGCGAATCGAGCGCGTCATCTGTCACCGCAAGCGTCGCCGTCCGCTGGCCGACCGCCGCCGGCTTAAAGGTCACGCTGACCGTGCAGCTTGCATTCACCGCGAGGGCCGCGCCGCAGGTGTGCGTCTCGGAGAAATCGCCGGGATTTGGTCCGCCAAGAGAAATGTTTGAGAGTGCGAGCGAGGCAGTGCCGCTGTTCGTGAGTGTGACGACCTGTGCGGCTGCGGAGTTGCCGGTGGTCGTGTCCGGAAACGTGACGCTGCCGGGCACGACGGTGATTGCGGGAGCGGGCGCCTGACCCGTGCCTTGGAGAGAGACAGTCTGCGGGCTGCCCGAGGCATTGTCTGCGATCGAGAGCGCGGCGGTGCGCAGTCCTGGGGCGGACGGCGTGAAAATCACACTCATTGAGCAGTTTGCGTTGGGGGGAAGCGGCGTCGCGCAATTGTTGGTCTCGGTGAAGTCGGTGCGGTTCGGGCCGATTACAGAAACGCCGGAAATCGCCAGTGGCTGATTGCCGATATTGACGGTGTAGACGACGAGGGTCTGACTCGCCTGGCCGACGACGATGGTATTGAAATCAGCGGCGCGAGGCTGAAAGCCGATGTCCGGGCCAACAACTGGCTGGACCGGCTGCCCGGTGATGGCGATGGCGCCGCCGAGACCCGACGGAGGGGTCATCGGTGAAAGTGGCGTCACGTTTCCTGTTGCAGGATCGACGCTGAGGCCGAGGATTGTGCCGTTGACGGACGTGTAGAGAAACGGTCCCTGGGGATCAGCGACGATTGGGAAGTCAACCGTGAACGATGTGAAGGGGGAGCTTGCCAGCTCGGCGAGTGCGCCTGTGGCCTGGTCAATCGCGAAACCGCGGAGGAGGCCGGGAGCCACAACGACATAGAGGAACTTGCCGCTCGATTCCACCGCCAAAGCGACGGGAAACGTGGCTTGACCAATATCCGTGAGGCCCCCGAAAATGAGCGAACCATCTACGGGAGAGACAGAGTAAGAATCGAG
>JBGOWC010000128.1:0-6145 GCA_041478415.1 Terriglobia bacterium | reverse complement strand
GAGCGGGGAAGCCGTTCGTGGCGGTGAATTGTGCGGCTCTGCCGGAAAATCTGATCGAGTCGGAGTTGTTCGGCTACGAGCGCGGCGCGTTTACCGGCGCAGCGCAGCAGAAAAAAGGGAAGTTCGAGCTGGCCTCCGGAGGAACGCTGTTCCTCGACGAGATTGGGGACATGAATCCGGTCACGCAGGCGAAAGTCCTGCGGGCGCTGGAAAATCGCACGATCGAGCGGCTTGGAGGAATGCAGCCGATTCCGGTGGACGTGCGCGTGATCAGCGCGACGCATCGCGACCTCCCCGTCGAGATTCGCGCCGGACGCTTTCGCGAAGATCTTTTCTATCGTGTGCGCGTGGTGACGATCGAGCTTCCGGCGCTACGAGCGCACAAGGAAGATATCGCGCTGCTCACGGCGTCGTTCCTGCAACTCCACGGCGCGCGGCTCGGCCGCACGGCGCGCCTCGATCGCGAGGCGATGGCCGCGATCGAGCGCTACGACTGGCCCGGAAACGTGCGCGAGCTGAAGAACGCGCTGGAGCGCAGCTTGGTCCTGTGCCGAAGCGAAGAGATCGGCGTTGACGATCTACCGCCGGAAATTCTTCACGGGGAGACGCTCCGCGCGGGACGCGAGGCGAATGGAGGAAGCGCGGGCCTCGGCGAAACCGATTTTCGCGAGGCCAAGCGCAAATTCGAGATCGCGTACCTGACGCGCCAGCTCACCGGGCACCGCTGGAATGTTTCCCGAACGGCGGCGACGATTGGCCTTCACCGGCAAAGTCTGCAGGAGAAGCTGCGGGAGCTGGGAATACGGCGTCCCGGGCATGAAGCGATCGAAACCGCGGAGCCGGGGAAGCAGGAATAGGCGAGCGTGATCGAGAACAGTGTTTCGGGTGCACGTCGCATTGCGGGCTACGTGCTTGCGGGAGGCGCGAGCACACGCTTCGGGCGCGACAAAGCGCTCGTGGAGCTTGGCGGCGTGCCGATGCTGCAGAGGATGATTCGCCTGCTCGATGCCGCCACACAGCCCGTTATCGTGGTGGCTCCGCCGGAGCGGTATGCGGCACTTCGGGTGAATAGCATTCCGGACCGGTGGCCGGGTGCGGGGCCGCTCGGTGGCATCGCCACGGCGCTCCAACATAGCGCGGAATTTTTTCCCGGGTGCGCATGGAACCTTATCCTCGGCTGCGACTTGCCCTTTCTGACGCGCGAGTGGCTCACGCATCTTGCAAAACATGCGGTGGGAAGCCGGGCGCAGGCTGTACTGCCGCGGAGCGCCGACGGATTCGAGCCACTTTGCGCCTGCTACCGGACGGACGCGGGCCCGGCGCTCGCCCGGGCGCTCGAGGCCGGCGTGCGCAAGATCACCACCGCCCTGGAGCCATTGGCGATAGAAGTTCTTGACGAGAAGCACTGGAAACGTTTTGATAGCGCGGGGCAGTTATTTCGAAATATGAATTCGGCGGCGGACTACGAAGAGATCCGCGCGGAATGGGAAGCAAAAGGTCAGTGAGCGAAGTTTTTTTCGAGTTTCGTGAAGTCTCGAAGGCGTTTGACGGGCGGCCGGTGCTGGACCGCGTGAGCTTCACGGTGAACCGCGGCGAGACCTGCGTCATCATGGGGCGCAGCGGCGTCGGCAAGTCGGTCTCACTCAAACACATCATGGGTTTTCTGAAAGCAGATTCCGGAAAGATTTTCGTGGATGGCGAAGACGTTACGAATTTCACCGAGGGCGAATTTGCAAGCGTGCGCGCGAAGGTGACGATGGTGTTTCAGTCCGGCGCGCTCTTCGACTCGCTGACCGTCGGCGAGAACATCGGGTTCCCGATGGAGGGGCAGCCAGGTCTGACGTATGAGGACATCGAGCTGCGCACCCGGGAGCTGGCCGAGATGCTCGAGGTCGCCGACGAGCTGGATCGCTTGCCGAGCGAGCTCTCGACGGGAATGAAGCGCGCCGTGGCCATTGCGCGCGCGCTGGCGCAGAATCCGCAGGCGATTCTCTACGACGAGCCGACCACGATGGTGGACCCGATCATGGCCGGGCACATGGGGGATCTCATCCTGCGCCTCAAGGAGAAATTTCACCGGACGTCGATCGTCGTAACGCATGACACGCATCTGGCGAAGAAACTCGCCGACCGCGTCGTGTTTCTGCAGGAAGGCAAAGTGTCTTACTTCGGCTCCTGGAGCGGCTTTGAGAATTCCACGGACACATTCCTCCTGAATTTCCGCAAGCAGGACGAACTCATCCCCGCGCTGGATGTAAACCTGTGAGCCACGCCGACGGCGCACCCAGCGATCCGAAAAAACAGCTTCGCCGGGAAATGGGTTTTTGGGATGTCCTGCTTTTCAACATCGCGACCGTCTTGGGTCCCCGCTGGATCGCCGCCGCCGCGCACAATGGCGCTTCCTCGATCAGTTTATGGCTTCTCGCGGCAGTTTTTTTCTTCCTGCCCATGGCGCTGGTGATCAACGAACTTTCCTCGCGCTTTCCGGAAGAGGGCGGTTTGTACGTGTGGTCCAAAGAAGCATTCGGCGGTTTCCATGGATTTGTCGCCGGTTGGGCGTATTGGATCTACACGGTGTTCTACTTTCCCGGATTGTTGCTTGCGAGCGCGTCCATGAGCGCTTACGTCATCGGCGGAGAAGGCGTCAACCTCTCGCAGAATAGTCCCTATCTGCTGATGGGCTCCTACGCACTTCTGGCCGTGGCCGTTGGGCTGAATATCATCGGCCTGAACATCGGTAAATGGCTTCAGAATGCAGGAGGAGTTTCGACGTACATTCCGCTGCTGATGCTTACGGCGGTGGCCACCGTCATGTGGCTGCGCCACGGCTCCGCGACACACTTCACGATGTCCAACATGCTCCCTGTATGGAACTGGGACACCGTGAACTTCTGGTCGCAGATTGCGTTTGCGTTCACGGGGCTTGAGCTCGTGTCGGCGATGAGCGAGGAGATACGAGATCCCCGGCGAACGCTTCCGCGCGCGGCGCTCGGCGCAGGAGCTTTGATTGCGGTGATCTACATCGTGGGAACTATCTCCGTGTTGGCGCTGGTTCCCGCCGCGGACGTGGATCCGAAGAGCGGAGTATTTCATGCCATCACCATGGGTTCGATCGCGCTGAAAGTGGGGTTTATCGGCGTGCTGGCCGCATTGCTCGTGACGGTGGGAAACGCCGGCGGTGTGGGGAGCACGGTCGCTGGCATTGCTCGCGTCCCGTTCGTCGTGGGAATCGATCGCTATCTGCCGAAAGCATTCGGAAAACTTCATCCGCGGTGGCGCACGCCGTACGTTTCTATCCTTGTGCAGGCCGTGCTTTCCGGCATCGTGCTTTGGGTCAGCCAGATCAACGACACGACGCGCGGAGCGTATCAGGTGCTGATTGATGCGGCGATCATCCTTTATTTCATTCCGTTCCTGTACATGTTCGCGGCGGCCATCAAACTGTCGGGAAGAAAAGACCGGCTGGAGAATCCGCATGCGGTGCTGGTGCCGGGAGGGAAAATCGGCGTGTGGGTTGCCTGCGGATTGGGATTCCTGGTTACGCTGCTTTCGATCGGAGTTTCTTTATTTCCGCCGGGTGACACGGCGGACAGGCGGGTGTTTTTGACGAAAGTAGTCGGCTGGACGGTGGGTGCAATGGCGGTCGGCCTGGCGCTGTACTTCCGCGGGGCGCGAGCGAAGGCGCGCGAGGCGAGTTCTCCCGGCCCGGATTAGTAGACCGGCCAGACGCCCGGCGTAGCCAGTTCGAGCAGATGGCCGTCCGGGTCGCAGAAGTAGATGCTCCGCCCGCCGCGCGGCCAGCTCACGCGACTCTCGATGACGACGCCATGGCGCGCGAGGTGTTCTTCCCAGGCGGGCAACTCCGAAGACTCGATCGAAAATGCGAAGTGAAGCCGGCCCGAGCCGTCGTGCGGAGGCATGACCCCGCCGGGTAATGTAACCGGTTCGTTCGATGCGCCCCTCTTAAAAAGGAGCAGAACATCTTGCCCGGTAACGGCATAGGCGCGGAGGCGCTCATCGCCGGTCATGAACTGCAGGCCGAAGACATCTTCGTAAAAACGGGCGGAGCGCTCCAGATCCTCCACGTACAGAGCGGTTTCGAGAATGCCGGTGAGTGTGGGCATTGCGGGACTCCTCAAAAGCCTTCCTGTTTGAGCCGGTCAAGGATGATGCCGGACGTCGCGGCTTCGCTGTGCGAAAGCGCCAGACGCTCGACGTACTTCGCGAGGACGTCGCATTCGAGGTTGACCGCGTCACCGGGCTTGCGGTCGCGCAGATTCGTCTGCGCGCAGGTGTACGGGATGATGGCCATTTCGGCGATGCCATCCTGTAACGACGCGACTGTCAGGCTGATGCCATCCACGGCAATCGAGCCCTTGGCGACAACGTAGCGGCCGATCTCTTCCGGAATGCGCACTCCGTACCACCAGTTTTCGCCTTCGGGCTTGAGATACGCGACGCGGCCGATTCCGTCCACGTGTCCCTGGACAAAATGCCCGCCGAACTCTTTTCCGGCGGTGAGTGGCTGTTCGAGATTGACGCGCGCGCCGAGCTTCAATTCCCCGAACGATGTGCGCCGGATGGTCTCGCCGGAAAGGTCGGCGGTAAAGTGCTCCTTGTCGAGCGAAATCACGGTGAGGCAGCAGCCGGTGACGGCGCTGCGGCTCGAAAAGGCGAGCGATGGCGCGACGCTCGGGGCGTGAATGGTTAGGCGGCCGCCGTCGGCGCCGAGTACGAGCGATTCGATCGCGCCAAGATGCTCAATGATTCCGGTAAACATCTTGGAGGTATCCTTCGATGGCAAAGTCCGGGCCAAAACGCAAGAAGCGGGTCTTCTCCAAAGGCGGTATGGACAGCTTTTCCGATCCGGAAAAGGGCACATTCATTTGCCCGGAAAACTTGGTCGCGTAGAAGAGAAAAACCTTCTGTACGATTCCCGCAGCGAGCGCCGCGCCGTTCAGTTCACTGCCGGCTTCGAGAAGAACGCTCACAAGGTCGCGCTTGCCAAGCTCTTTGAGAACAGCATCGAGGCGAATGCAGCCGTTCTGTCCTGGGAGACGAACGATCTCAACGCCTGCTCGCTGAAGTAGCTTCGCCTTGGCCGATTTCAACGGAGCCGAGGTGAAAACCAGGAGATCGTCTTCGGCAGTCTGAACAATGCGAGAGCGCGTCGGCAAGCGCAGTCGCGAATCGAGAATGACGCGGAGCAGACGCCGGCGGCGCGGCAGACCGCTGCGGTCGGTGAGGAGCGGATCATCGGCGAGAACCGTGCCGATACCGGTGAGGAGAGCGTCGGATGCGTGGCGCATGCGATGCACTTCGGCGCGGGATTCCTCCGAGGTAATCCAAGCGTCGCTCCTGCGTTTGCCTGACGAATTCTTTGCTCGGGCGAGCGCTAGCTGGCCATCCAGCGTCAGCGCGGACTTCAGGGTGATAAACGGCCGCTTGGTGCGAATCCAGCAGGCAAAGGCTTCATTCAATACGCGCGCTTCATTTTCGAGCGAGCCGGAGCTAACTTCGATCCCCGCACCACGCAAGGTCTCAAAGCCACGTCCTGCAACGGCGGGATTCGGGTCCGGCATGGCAGCCACGACGCGGCGAATGTCCGCGGCAATGATCGCTTCCGTGCACGGGCCGGTGCGGCCGGTCGTGCAGCAAGGTTCGAGATTCACGTACAGGGTTGCACCGCGCGCCTTCTCGCCCGCGGCTTTGAGTGCAAGAATTTCCGCATGGTCACGCCACTCGTATTGGTGAAAGCCTTCGCCGACCAGCTCGCCATCGCGCACGATGACCGCGCCGACCACGGGATTGGGACTCGCAAGGCCGGTGCCCTTGCGCGCCAGCTCGAGCGCGCGCGCGACGAACGGTATGTCGTAGCGGTCCATCGGTGTTGTTGCCGCTTCAATCGAAAAGGGAATTAGCGTATGTCTCCGCGTCAAAGGGCACGAGGTCGCCGATCTTCTCGCCGGTACCCACAAAACGGATCGGCAATCCCAGCTCGCGCGCGATGGCGACGACAATGCCGCCCTTGGCCGTGCCGTCGAGCTTCGTCAGGATGATGCCGGTGACGCCGACCGAAGAAGTGAACTCGCGGGCCTGTGCGAGGCCGTTCTGGCCCGTGGTGGCATCGAGGACCAGCAAAATG
>JBGOWC010000014.1:0-12245 GCA_041478415.1 Terriglobia bacterium | reverse complement strand
GACCAGAATGTTGCCGGTGCGGCCGTCAATCGGCGAGCGAATCTCGCAATATTCCAGATTGAGTTTTGCCCATTCGATGGCGGCCTTGTCGGAGAGCGCGGCGGCTTCCTGGGATTCGGCGTCGGCGCGCTGCGTGTCGTACTGCTCCTGCGGAAGAATTCCCTGCTCGAAGAGTTTCTTGAAGCGCTCCGCCTGCAGGCGCGAGTTCCGCGCACGGGCGACATCGCGCGCGAGATTGGCCTCGGCTTGCTGGAGGGCGACTTCAAACGGGCGCTTGTCAATTTCGAAGAGCAGCTCGCCCCTGCGCACGTCCTGGCCCTCCTGGAAATGCACGGCGGTGACCGGGCCGGTGACTTGCGCCTTGATGGAAACGGTCGAGAGGGCCTCGACATTTCCGATGGCGCGCAATTCGACGGGAACGTCCCTCTCGACCGCCTTTGCTGCGAGAACGGGGACGGAGGGCATGGGCGGCGCGGCGGCTTGTTGCTTGGCGCAACCGGCCACCGTGAAAAGCGCCAGCAAGAGAGCAGCGTGCGTCTCTCGATTCGTTCGATCGCCAGCCACTTTCGGCATTTAAGAAGGATTCCTCGCCCGCGATTGTATCGCATCGCTCCTGCAATCAAATAGATGTCCCGCGGCTGCCCCGGGTTACAGGAGCTTTGGCGGCGCGCGGCTGGGCATTTCTTCTGCCGGGGAGATGCGTTAGCCTGTAGCGTTCGGAAGCAGGGGGTGGGCGATGAATCGCGAACAGTTTTACGCCATCATGAACGGCGAAGGCACGCTCGACTACGAGCTGTACCTGAACACGAAGACGCTGCTCTCGTGCCAGTCGAATTTCGACGCGCTGTGCAACAAAGACGAAATGCAATTCCAGATCGTCCACCAGATCGAAGAGCTGTGGATGAAGCTGATCGCCTACACGCTGCTCGAGATTGACGATTACCTGCAAGAGGAAAACACGAATCGCGTCATTACGCTTTTCCGCCGGGTGCATCGCGCGCAGCGGCTGATGATCCAGCAGATCACGCTGCTCGAAACGATGTCGCCGAAGGAGTACCAGGAGATTCGCAAGAAGCTCGGGAACGGGAGCGGGCAGGAGTCGCCGGGGTTTCGCGTGCTGTTGAAGATGTATCAACCGGTTTGGAGCTCGTTCAAGACGTACTACCTCGACAAGCACGGGCTGACGGTCGAGAAAATTTATGATTCCGCGTACACGCACGGGGACGCCTACGTGGTGGCGGAGGCGCTGGCCGAATTCGACGAGCTGTTTCAGAAATTCCGCAACGAGCACATGCAGCTGATTTACCGCACGATCGGGTTCGGCTCGAAGTCGCTGAAGGGCCGGCCGGTGGAGATCCTGGAAGAAGGCATGCGGCACAAATTTTTCCCGGAATTGTGGGAGATTCGCAGCCACATGACGGATCAGTGGGGATCGTCGTACGGCGTGAAGCGCGACTCGCTCGGCGGACATCATTGAACGATTCTGAATCGCTCAGTGATGCGCTGCGATGTGGTGGTACTTTCCGCGGAAGAAAAGCAGCGGCTCGCCCGCGTGGATCTCCCCGCTTTCGACCTCGCCGACGAAAATGGTGTGATCCCCGGCGACGTGGGTGGCAATGACGTGACAAGCGAGTCGCGCGAGCGTCCCTTCGAGGAGCGGGACGCCGCTCTTCGTCCAGTGATAGCGGATGCCGAGGCGCGTCTCCGCTTCGGGAGTCTGCTCCCCCGTCGCAAAATATTCGGAGATAGCCTGCTGCTCGGCTTTGAGGATGGAAACGCCGAAGCGGCGCTTCTTTTGCAATAGCGGCAGAAGCTTTGCCTTGTGGTCCACACAAATCAGGACGAGAGGCGGCGCGAGCGAAACCGATGTGAACGAATTGGCGGTCATGCCGTGGACCAAATCCGCGGCGCGCTCGACGGTGACGACGGTGACGCCGGTCGAGAATTGCCCGAGGGCGCGGCGGAAGTCTGCACCGGTGAGAGATGGGTGGCTCATACCAAAGTGAGAAACCTTATCACAGGAGACGCTCGGAGCGCGCGACGCGCGGCGTGATGCACCGGCGCGAGAGAATGCGAAGAGTTCGCGTATAATCGCGCTTCTTCCCGCGTCCTCCGAGGAAACTGCCGAGGACGCGATCGACAGAGGGGACGGTCATGTCGCGAACGATTGCCATTCTCGGCGGCACGGGGCCCGAGGGAACGGGGCTGGCGTATCGCTGGGCCCGTGCAGGAGAACAGATCGTGATCGGCTCGCGTGACGCGCAACGCGCGGCGGAAGTAGCGCAACGGCTCCGCACGCGCATTGGCGGCGATGCGAAGATCGAAGGCGCGGAGAATGCGTCCGCGACGGCCCGAGGGGACATCGTCGTGCTCACGGTTCCATTCACCGGGCATGCCGCGCTGCTCAAGTCGCTGAAGGCGGTGTGGAAGCCCGGCGCGATTGTGATTGACACGACCGTGCCGCTGGCCGCGACGGTTGGCGGCGCGGCGACGCGGATGATTGGCGTCTGGCAAGGCTCCGCGGCGCAGCAGACTCGCGAGCTTGTGCCCGACGGCGTCGCGGTTGTCGCCGCGCTGCAAAATCTTGGCGCAGAGCTTCTGGCGACGGATGCGCCGGTGGACTGCGACGTTCTGGTTTGCAGCGATGACGAGAAGGCCAAGCAGGCCGCGTGCGAACTGGCGGCGAAAATTCCCGGCGTGCGCGCGCTGAATGGCGGAAAGCTCGAGAACGCGCGAATCGTGGAATCGCTGACCGCGCTGCTGATTGGATTGAACATGCGCTACAAGGTGCACGCGGCGGGGATTCGGTTTACGGGCTTGCCGCTCAAGTAGGGGCTCGAAATATCGTGCTCTCACAATGAAAGCTTCAGCAAAGCGCGGGCGAGTTTGCGCTTCTGCGCGAGGGTGCGCATCACAGTCGGCATCACAGCGGCGTTCATCCCGAGCGCTTCGATCTGCGCGGCTTGACGCTTGTCCGCAGGATCAATCACGAACGTGCCGGTAAAATCGGCATAAAGACGCGCGACGCCGAGCGCGGAAACCTCGTAACCAAGCTGCGCGAGCATGCGGTCCGACGGCCCCTTCAAAGATTTTCCTGCAACGATGGGACAAACGGCAAAGACTTCGTTCTTGCGCGCGCGAAGAGCATCGCGGATGCCGGGAACGGCAAGAATCGGTCCGATGCTGATCAGCGGATTGCTCGGGCAGATCACAATTCGGTCGGCACCATGGATTGCTTCGAGGACGCCGAGGGCGGGACGCGCGGCTTCGACGTTCTCAAAACGGATGCCGCGCACAACGGGCTTCGCGCGGCGCTTGACCAGATATTCCTGAAAATGCAGCGGGCCGTCCTTCGTTTCGATCAGCGTGGGCATCACGTCATCCGTCATCGGCAGGATACGCGCCTTCACACCGAGCGCGCGGCGGATCGAGTCTGCTGAGTCGGTGAGCGTCTTGCCCTCTGCGAGCAACACAGTGCGATGAATGTGCGTGGCCAGGTCGCGGTCGCCGAGATTGAACCAGCGGTCGCGCCCATATTTTGCGAGCCGTTCCAGAGCGTGAAACGTTTCCCCGCGAAGCCCCCATCCCTTTTGTACATCCACGACGCCGGCGAGCGTGTAGGTGACGATGTCGAGGTCGGGCGAGATTTTCAGTCCGTGGAGAACGATGTCATCGCCGGTGTTGGCGATGATGGTCAGTTTCTCCGGGCCGCACTCTTCGTAGAGACCGAGGAGCAGCTTCGATGCGCCCACGCCTCCGGCGAGCGCGGTGATATGCAGGTTTGGGCTTTTCCGTCGGCGAGGAGTCATAAAGAAATTGGCTATTGGATCGCGTAGCCGGATTCGTCGGAGAGATTGCGCGCGCGCGTCCGCACCGCCGGTGAGAGAAAGTTTTCCTGCGCGAGATACTCCGGATAGATGGCCAGCCGCTCGCGGAGAACGAATCCGCGCGCTTCGGTTTCCGCGCGAAGGCGGGCGATCTGCGGCCAAGCGGCCTCGGGATTGATAAAATCGCGCGTGACCGGAGAGATCCCGCCCCAGTCGTTGATGCCCGCTTCGAGCAGGCGCGGAAAATCGCCGTAGCTGAGATTGGGCGGCGCCTGCAGATTCATCTCCTCGCCGAGAATGAGCCGCGCGAGGGCAATCGTCCGCAGCATGTCTTCGAGCGAGGGCTCGGGATGAGCGGCCATGGGGATGCCGGGCTTGGCGCGGAAATTCTGGACGATGACTTCCTGGACGTGGCCGTAGCGGTCGTGGAGCGATCGAATCGCGAGGAGTGAATCCACGCGCTCTTCGAGGGTTTCGCCGATGCCGATGAGAATGCCGGTCGTAAACGCCATCGAGAGGCGTCCGGCCTCTTCGATGGTGCGCAAACGCAGCGCGGGAACCTTGTCCGGAGCGTTTGCATGCGGGCCGCCTTCGCGCATCAGGCGCGCGCTCACATTTTCGAGCATCAGGCCGACGCTGGCATTCGACTCGCGCAACCGCTCGAGCGCCGCGCGGTCCATCACGCCAGGATTTGCGTGCGGCAGCAGGCCAGTCTTTTCGAGCACCAGCTCGCTCATCGCCGCAACGTAATCGAGCGTGCGTGAGAAGCCTTGCTGCCGCAGAAATTCCTTCGCTTCGGGGAAAATACGTTCGGGCTGATCACCAAGGCTGAAGAGCGCTTCTTTGCAACCGGCCTTTTTTGCCGTTTCCGCAAGAGCAAGAACTTCGTCCGGAGTCATGAAATGCGCGCCGGGCTCACCGGGATCTTTTCGAAACGTGCAGTAGCCGCAGTAGTCGCGGCAGAGCGTGGTCAGCGGGATGAAAACTTTCTTCGAGAAACTGACGACGCTTCCCTTTCGGCGGGCGCGGACGCCGGTCGCAGCGCGGAGCAGATCGGACGTCCGAGCCTGTGAGGCGAGAAGCAGCGCCGTTTCGCGATCCACATCGTTGCTTTCACACGCGTGAGCAAGCGCGTCCGCGACGGCGGGACTCTCCTCACTCTGAATCAAATCTTCTTGTAGCCGAGCGTCCATCTTTGCTTACCGGAACAAATCTTCGCGCGCGGGACGAATGATTCGCGAAGCGGGCGCGTTCGCCGAACGATAGCGATATCCGCGAATGATGACGACCGGCACTCCCTCCGATTTTCCCATCAGGAGTCCCGCCGCAGCCGCCAGATCGTCCGCAACCGCAAGAATCGTAGCATGGAGGCGTTTGCCGGCGCGGTCGCGCGAGCCGCGCAAGTCGAGCAGGACGCGCAAGCCCGCTGCGCCGATGGCGACATTTGTCAGGCCCAGGCGCCACGCTCGTCCGAATGTGTCGCTGATGATCACGGCGACGTGCTTTCCGCAGCTTTTCTTCAGCGCCACGGCAAGTCGACGCGCTGAGCGATCTGGATCGCGCGGGAGCAGGGTGACGCGGTCGCGGCCGGGGACGTTTGAACGGTCGACGCCGGCATTGGCGCAGACAAAACCGTGATGCGTCTCGACGATGAGTACGTGCGGGCCCTTGCGCACGATTCGCTTGGACTCGCGCAGCACCAGCTCGATGAAGCGCGCGTCGTTCTTCAGCGCTTTCGCCAGAGTGCGCGCCTTCGCGGAGGGCTGCACATCCGCGAGCGATACGACTGCGCCCTCGGCCTTCGAGACAATTTTCTGCGCGACGACAACGATATCACCGGTTTCAAACTCGGTGCGCCGGCGGCGCGCCGCATCGAGAATGCGCTGGACCAAATCATCGTCCTTTCGAATCTCTGGAATTCCCGGCAACGCAAAGGCGGTGAGCTGCCCAGCGGGTTTTCGAACCGACAGTCTGGGCGATCGATCTGTGGGCGGCTTACCCATTCGCAGAAACCTGGATTCTACGCGATGCAAAGAAACGTTTCACGCCCAAAGAGGAGGCCCGCAAAGAGATTCGCGGAGATTCCTGCGCAAAAAAAGCGGAGCGCTTGTCAGGTGACAAGCGCTCCGCCAAACGTCGCGCCGAACGGGTGTTGTGCTACTGCCCCGGAGGGCGATCCTGCTGAGGCTTTTGGTCCGGCTTTTGGTCCGGCTTTTGCTGCTGCTTCTGCCGTTGCTTGGCATCCTGCTTCTCGACCTTTTGCCGTTGCTGCTGCTGCTTTTGCTCGAGCTTCTGCCGCTGCTGTTCTTGTTGCCCCTGTTGCTTCTGGTGTTCCTGCTGCTGACGCTGATTTTCAGCCTGCTTTTGCGCCTTCTGCAGGTCGTCCTGGTGTTTCTTCTCGAGCTGCTGGCGTTTCTGATCCTGTTGCTGCTGGAGCCTCTGCTGCTCCTGCTGCTGCTTCTGCTCGAGCTGCGCCTCACGCGAGGTTTGCGGCGGCCGTTCCTTGTTCGGGCGAGCCGGCTGCGGCTTTTCTTCGCTCCGCGGTGGCTGTTGCGTCTGCGCTGGTGGAGGTTGTGCCGAAGGCGGCCGTTCCTTGTTCGGGCGAGCCGGCTGCGGCTTTTCTTCGATCCGCGGTGGCTGCTGCGTCTGCGCCGGTGGAGGTTGCGCCGAAGGCGGCCGGTCTTCGCGCTGCCTCATCGGAGGGGCCGGCTGCTGAGGAGGTTGTTGATTCGCAGGCCTCTCAGGCTGTTCAGGCTTGGAGATCTGATCCGGGCGCGCAGCCTGTGGCGGTTTCTTGCGCGCAACCGTCTCGACTGGCACGGACTTCGCGGCGGGCCTTTCGACTTTCACCGGAGCTGCTTCTTCACGCCGTGGCTCCAAGCGCCGCACTTCCTGGCGCCCCAATGGGCGCCCACCGTTGGCTCTAATGGCCTGTTCTTGTTTAGCGAAGGCCACCGGAGCCGCTGGTGGAGTCGTTTTCGCGACGACGGCACGCGTTTGGATGGCGGCGGGCGGCCTGGTCCTTGCCGTTTGTCCGGCACCGAGGACGCTTCTCTGTTCTGGTACGACACCGGCGCCAGTAACTACCTGGGCGCGGCGCATCTCCCGTTCGTCCACGCGGACGACGTTTCTGGATACAGGCTGTGCAGAGGTGAAAGCCGTCCGCGACGTAGCGGTCACCGCGGTGCGGTTGGCGTACCTGATGTTCGATACCCGATTGCTGGTGTAATTGTTGTAGACGTTTGTGACTTCGGTTTTGTTGATGACGATGTTCGTCACGTTTACGTTGGTCACGTAGTTGCGGCTCACGCGATACGGCGGCACATAGACCTCACGCGGTCCCAGCGGGAACCACGCGACACCTCCGCCACCGAAACCGACGCCGATGGCGACGTGCGGTCCGCCAATCCAGGCGACGAGCGCGGGTGCGTACACCGGCCTGCGGATCACGCCGACGGCAACCATCGGTCCGGGGCACCAACCCCAGCGGCCACGGAAGTACGCCCACCGGCCGTAGTGGAACGGTGCGAAACCCCAGGGTGAATCATCAACCCACGTCCAGCCCCACGGCCAAATCCAGGCCCAGTGTCCATAGCGATAGGGAGACCAGCCGACCACAACCGTGCGAGGCACCCACACGGGGCCATAATCGGGTTCCTGGCTCCATTCGCCGTAGTCATCGAGGTCTTCGTAGCCGATGACATCGCGAGAAACGTACTTGGCCGAGGCTGCGCGCTCCGCCCGGCCATCACGATCGCGGCACCAGCGGTCGAAATCGTCAGAGTCGCCGATGCCGTCCACCTCCGAAACCAGCTGGTCGACTCCGCTAAACGTGACGCGCTGACCGGCGCGCACGCTGAAAGCCTGGCCTCCGCCGGTGACCTCGCCCTGGCCGTTGCGAACAGAAACAATCGTAGCGTCGCCCGCTTCATCCACTTCGACGCGGTAATCGCCCGCGCGCAGAAGATTGAAGGCCAGGTTTGGCGTATCGATTTCAAACGTTTCATCTTGATCGAGCTCGCGCAGGTGGACGGAGACGATGCCTTCGGTGAGCCGAATCTGCGTTACGTTATCGTTCAGCTCAAGGAATGAAAATCCCGTCTGGCCGGACACGCGGATGGCCGCCGAACCGAGATGCAACTCGGCACGCCCACCCTTATCAATCCAAAGCTTGTCGCCCGTGGTGATGGGGCGATTGACGGACGCATCCACCCAGTCGTCGGTTCCGGCCGGCTCGAACGAGATGGTCCCGTGGGTGTAGCTCAGCCGCGCGACGCGGCCAGGAGGATCGTCTTCATCCGCCGCCGCCCGCAGCGGCAGGAACACGGCCAACGCCAGAACGACAGCGGGGAGGCCCAGCCACTTCATCATAGTTTTGTTCATTTCAACTACCCCCTTACCTTCACTGGGTGGCTTTCCGTTCAGCCGCACCAGAACCATCCGCAAGGGCCGCTACTTGTATAACACAAGCCGCTGGAAAGAGTCGCGTGGAGGAGATGCAATGCATCGGCGGGCGCTACCACCGGAAATCGGCCCGATAGCCAACCGGTCAGAATTGAAACTGGTAGGATAATTTCACAAAAAACGTCCGCCCGTCATTGACGAAGCGCCCATTGCGAAAAATCAGGCCGGGGCCATCGGGGTCGCAGAGTCCGCTGGGCAGCCTGCGGCACAGCCCGGGGTCAATGTTTTCAAAATTGCTGTTGTAACCGACGTACAGCGCCGTGCCGGGATGGATGAGATAAGTGATGAGGAAATCGGCGTTGACGTTTTTGGAGCGATCGAGAGCGGAAAAGGACGGATTCGAGAGCAGCGCGTTGTATTGCAAGATCAAGCGCGCCGAGAGCGCCCGCGTGAACTGATAATTCCACTTCGAGCGAAGGATGTGGTTGGTGAAAATATCGAAGCCGGTCTGCCGATCGCGCAGCCGATCATAGAGATAGGTATTTTCGATCACCAGCGAGGTCAGTGGCCGCAGCGTCAGACCAACCGAAATGTTTTCCTCCTTCGCAAGAAACGGCGCGACGCCGTCGGGCGGATCGAAGTTGATGGACGCTGCATGGATGTACTGGAGATTCCACGAGAACAGCCGCGAAGGACTGCTGAATACCCAAAAACCGGAGTAGGGCTCGCGGTAGGAGCGGTTGACGGGGAGGGCGTCAAAATCTTTCGGGCGCAGGGTCTCCCGAAGCGAACCGAGGAAAAGCCCCAGGTTTGTCTGCGACGCGAACTCGATCCCGAGACTGAAGTGATACCATTCGTCAAGAGGAAGCCCGCTGTAGTCGTAGCTGCGTGCGATGCCAAGGTTCGGTCCCCAGGAGATGACGCGTTTGCCCTCGGGACGGAATTTGTAGTCGATGACTTGCAGGACGCGGCGGATGTCCGGCCGCCGGAAGAAGCCCGCTTCGGTGACAAAGCCGGGCGAGGTGTCGTGAACCTCGAGCGAGTAATTGAGCTGGCGGCCGTCACGCTGGAGGCGAAAATCATACGCCGGCCCGGTTGAATAGACATCGTCCGAGTCGTTGGTGGAGCTGTAGACCGCGCCCGCGTCCAAGAACCAATTTGCGTCCAGCTTGAAGCGCACGTCGAAACCGCCGACGCGGTTGAACTGCCGGCTGAACTCGCGGTCGGTGAAGAAAATGCCGATGCTGGCGCGGTCGCCGAAATCACGGCGGATGCGCGCAATCCCGAAATGCGCGCGCATGCCGAAGTCGGGGTCGTTGTCCGCAACGCTCTCGCCCGGGCCGCGGTCATCGCTCACCAACAGCCCAATGGAATACGGGCCGCTCTTTCCCGTCAGACGAAGGCCAATCTCCGGGTCCTGGATGCGCCGCGTAAAAACAAAGTTCTCGCGCGGCTGGAAGAACCCCACGCCGTTCAGAGTGAAGGCCGGGCCCTGAAAATAGTCCGAGTTCTCGAGGAAGAACGGGCGCTTCTCCGGGAAAAAAACTTCAAATCGCTGGTTGGCGGTCAACTGCGGCTCGTCGGATTCCACCTGGCTGAAGTCGGGATTGAAAGTGGCGTCAAGGACGAAACTTTGGTGCAGCACGGCTTTGGCATCGAGTCCCGCGGTGCCTCCCAGATGTTTGCTGGTGTACTGCGGATTCACGTCGTCGCGGAGATCGAGCTGCTTGAAGGAACGAGCAACGCCGTAAGGCGTGAGCGAAAGATTTTTCCCCGCAGGAAGCCCGCGGAGGCCGGTGAGCTGGCCTTCTTGAGTGAGTGTGCCGGCCGCTTTTGCGGAAACATGCGGCCAGGAAGAGGTCTCGCTGGATCGCGGGATTTGGCGTTGCAGGATAATGCCCCAGCGTTGTTCTTCACCCGGCGGAAAACGGACGCTTTTCCAGGGGATGGCAATCCAGACGACGTAGCCCCGCTGGGTGCGGCTTCCCCGCGAATCCCAAACCGTGTCAAAGGAGGCGTCGGATCCATTCGTCTCCGTCCAAATGTCGTCCCCCTGAACGCCCAGCGGATTGGCGACAAATCCATAGCTGCGCCGGCGATCTGCGAAGGTGTCCAGCAAGACGCGAACGGTGTCTTCCCCTTCCATGTTTTCGCGCCGTGTCAGGTGCGCTCGAACGCTGCCGGGTTGGTCATCGAAGCACACAAAGACCACGAACAAATGACGCTCGTTGTAACCGAGATAAGCTTCGGTGCGCTGGCTGGCGGGCTCGCCGTCGTGCGGCTCACGCTGGGTGAATCCATCCACACGCGCCATGCGCGAAGCGATTTCGCCCGCGGGCTGCATGGAGAGGAAGTCCTCGAGTTTCGGCACGCCTTCGAGACGGGGGGCGATGATGGTTCCCACGCCGCCAGCTCGGCCGCCCTTGGTGTCAGGTCCGCCGGCGATGAGGAGTCCCGGAGTGCCCGCGGCCAGCACCGCCATGCCGCAAAACACCCTGCTGAAATTCCAAAAAATTGCCAACGCGTCCATTCGATTGGGAGAGGCGAATCGCTCGCCGATTTGGTCCAGACTGTCTGCCAGTCAGTCTAATAGACGCAGACGGTCGCTTGCTGGATTCGTTAGCGTTTTGTGCTTTGGCCGCGGACAAACGAGTGGGCCGGAGACCAAAAGAAGAGGCCCCGGAGAACCGGGACCTCGTCAAACGTTCGTGGATTGAATGTCAGCGACGCGGGCGGGAAGAGCCGCTACCACGCGAGCTTCCTCCACTCGATGAACCACGGCTCGGCGCGGAATAGGAGCGCGACGGAGCCGAGTAGCTGCGCGAGGGCGCAGAGTAAGAGCGAGAGGGTGCCGAGTAGCTGCGCGACGGCGCGGAGTAGGAGCGTTGCGACGGCGTTGAATAGGATCGTTGCGGCGGGGAGTACGACCGCGGCGCCGAGTAGGAGCGCGGCGGAGCGGAGTACCGCGGACTCTCCGGTGCGCGCGAGCCGCGACCAACCGATGGCGCCTCGCGCGAATAACTGCGCGGCGGTTCATACGAGCGGCTTGGGCGATCCATGGAGCGATTTGGCGTTGTGGACCGGTCATTCATGCGTTGATCGGGCATTCTTTGGTCGGGCCTGCGTTGGTCGGGCATGCGCGAATTTGGGCGTTCGCTCTGGCGCGGCCCGCTTGCTGCGCCGGGACGTGACGTCTCTCGAGCGCCACGGTCCGCGTTGCCCTGTGGGCGAACGTCCGGCGTGCCGGTGCCTCCATTGCGCGCCCACGGCGGACGATCCCCCTGCGTCATGCGCGCACCGCGTTCGACGCCCTGAACGGGCGCTGCCGAACGGCCCGTGCCTTGCGGCGCGCGGCCACGGTCGGTCACGCTGCCCTGCGCTTCCCACTTCCGCGGAGAAGCAACGTTGGAGCGCTGCTGGGGCACGTTCTGGGCGCGGGCGCCATTTGCATTCGCCGGCCGCGGCTTATCCATCTGCATCTCCCGCTGGCGAGGCGACATCGGCGCAGCGTCCGAAACGCCTGGGGACCTATTACTCATGGGGGTCCTTGACGTGATCGCGCCTCGTGACGCGATCTCAGCGCCCGGATTAGCGGACCGAACCGGCAGATGACTGGCCCCCGCCGCGGGCGTCGCCCTCGTGAACACCGCGCGATTCTGAATCGCAGCGGGTGGAGCGGACACGCGTCCATTCGATTTTGCGCCCAGCATGCTGCGCTGCGTCGGTGTGACATCCGCGCGGTTGGTTACCTGAGCGTTTCGCAGCGATTGCGGAGTCACGCGCAAGGCCGCTCGATTGACGGCCTGTCCATTCGCAAACGCATTCCGCGGAACGACGGTCACCGCATTGACGTTGCGCGCGTGCACGAAGTTGACGTTCCGGATATTCGTCGTGTGGAGCGCATTCACGTTACGAATGTGCGTGTTGTTTACGTTGATGACGGTGATGAAGTTGCGGCTGCAGTGGAACCACGGGAAAAACGGCTCACCAAAACCAAGCGGGAACCAACCGATT
>JBGOWC010000236.1:0-4131 GCA_041478415.1 Terriglobia bacterium | reverse complement strand
CCGGGGCCATCGGCGTGATCTCGTGGCTCATCGTTCGCGCCACTCGCGCGGCACCCAGAGCTCCGCCCAGCACCATCGCCGCGCCTACAAGGAAGAAGCTTCCGCGGTGGAATCCGCTGGAAAGAGAAATCAGAAACAGGGCCGCTGCGATCTTGGGCGTATCATTCAGGCCACGAGCGAAACTGATTGCCGCGCCCGAACCCCAGTGCAGCCCGCCGCTGATGCTCCACCGCGATGTCGCCACGTGCTTCGCGCACTCGGCCGTCGTGCCGCTGTAGATACTCGGAAGCCCAGCCGGGAGAGCGGCAGATCGGGCGCCGGCCAAAACGACGGCCTCAGCTGGCGCTACGCAGACGCAATCATTTCCAGCACTGAGCCGACCTAATGCCGGCGTCGCCAGGAGCGTCAAGCCAAGCGACACCACAGGCGAAACAATCAACGGAACTGCGACACCCCAGATGAGCGGTGCCCAATGCAACTGCGAGGCGCCAACCGCAAGAATCCCTGCGCCGAGAAGTGCGCCGGTCAAAGCATGCGTCGTGGAAATGGGAAGTCCGAGCCGCGAAGCGAGCAGTACGGTCAGGGCAGTCCCGAGAACTACGGCCGCGAGAAACGGAGCCTGGTGGGCGAGCATGCTGCCTACCAAATTTGACCCGTTGAATTTCGGCACAAGGCCCTGGGCAAACCACGCTGCCGCGAGAGACCCTAGAAAGGTGAATGCCGTCGCCCAGCCCAGCGCCCGCCCATACGTCGTGCGTCCCGAGCCCCAGAGAGTGGCCACGCCCTTGAAATTGTCATTCGCGCCATTCGCCAATGCCAATAGAACAACGCCGCAAAACACGAGATACGCCACGCAACCTCCCGGCCACACCCCCCGAATATGTATGAGATACGTGAGAAGCTCCTCGGGATGCAAACTATTTTCCAGTTTGGCGGGGCAAACCGTGTCGGCATCCGGGGCTTGGTGTGATATTTTGTGGGTGAAGCGTTTCCATGCCCGAACTCCCCGAAGTCGAAACCATTGCCCGCGGATTGCGGAAAGTGGTCCTTGGCCGCAAGATTCTCTCGGTCACGCTCGGCAAGACCGATTTCATGGACGATCCTTCCGCCATCGAGCAGCATCTCCCCGGCCGGCGGATCGAAGCCGTTGAGCGCTTCGGAAAATTCATGTTGCTCAGGCTTTCATCGGCGAACGGAGCAATCGGCGCCGCTGCCGAGCCGGCATCGCTTCTCGTTCATCTCGGCATGACCGGACACCTCGCGCCCGATTTTGCGGGGAAGCCCTGTGAGAAACACACCCATGCTTGTTTTCTTCTCGACGATGGACGCGAGTTGCGCTACACGGATGCGCGCCGGTTTGGCCGTATGGCCTATCTTCCCGAAGCCTCACTCGCGAGGGAACTGCAGCCGTTCGGCGCGGATCCGCTGGAGGTCGGCGAGGAGGAATTCTTCGCGCGCATTTGTTCGCGGCGCACGCGAATCAAGGCCCTGCTCCTCGACCAGCACGTTCTTCGCGGCGTCGGCAACATCTACGCCGACGAAAGCCTCTGGCGCGCAAAGATTCATCCCGCGCGGCTGGGCGTACGGCTCTCCAGCGATCAGGCTGCGCGCCTGCGACGCGCGCTCCAGAAAATTCTCCAGCGGGCCATCGAGCTTCGCGGCTCCTCGATCTCCGATTTTGTTGACGCCGAAGGCCAGCCGGGAGAATATCAGCGGCGCCATCGCGCTTACGGCCGGGAAGGAAAGGGCTGTTACCGTTGCAAGACGCCGATTCGCCGGATTCTTGTCGCCGGCCGCGGCAGTTATTTCTGTCCGCGCTGCCAGCCCGCGCCGCGCCGTGGGCCACGATCCGGGTGAAACGCGCGCACGATGCCGCCGCGTCCGATAGGAAAACCAATTTTTCAAGAGAGACAAAATTTTGTTTCAGGGAGATTTGATGAACCCACGCCGTTTGCTAACTCTTTTATTTACAGCGACTTGCATCTTCCTTGGCACGCGAAATGGTGCCGCACGCCCCTTTCCCGACGGTAACGATTCCTTCGCCGCAGCGGATGTCCGGATCCTCGCCGAAATTCACGATCACAGCGAGGTCATGGACAATCTGCAATATCTGTCTGACCGGATCGGCCCGCGGCTGACCGGCACGGAACTCCTGAAGCAGGCGAACGACTGGACCGCGGAAAAGTTCCGCCAATACGGTCTGACAAACGTGCATCTTGAGCCGTGGACGATTGCGCACTCCTGGACACGCGGGACGGCGCACGCGCGAATCACGAGCCCCATTACGCGGGTGCTGACGATCGCCTCCGCGGGCTGGTCGCCGAACACGCCGGGCGCGGTGCACGGCCCGATTGTCTATGTGGATGCCAAGAAAAAAGAGGACCTCGAGAAATATCGCGGGAAGCTGAAGGGCGCAATTGTGATCTATCAGGAACCGGCAAGCCTATCGCCGCCGAGAAAAGACCGCACGCCCGAGCTTTTGTCGCCGATGCAGCAACCGCCGCCGCTGCCCGGCCAGCCGCCGACTCCACCGGCCTACGCGGCTTTTGCCGAACTGGCCCGCGCCCGCACGGAGATGTTCAAGCAGGAGGGTGTCGCGGCTGTCCTGCGCGATTCCGGCAAACCGCACGCACTGCTGAATATGGGCGGTATCGGCGGCGAAAAATTCGAAATCGGCGGCATACCCAGCGCATTCATCACCGGCGAAGATTACCGGCTCATCTGGCGGCTCGCCAAACAAGGCGCGGTGGAAGTTGAGATCAAGCTCACAAACCTGTTCAGCGAAAAACCGGTGGAGGTCTACAACACCGTCGGAGAGATTCGCGGCAGCGAAAAGCCGGAGGAAATGGTGATCCTCGGCGCGCATCTCGATTCCTGGGATCTGGGCTCGGGCTCGACGGACAATGGAACGGGTTCGATGGTCGTGCTCGAAGCCGCCCGCGCACTGGCGAGACTCAATCTCAAGCCGACGCGGACGATTCGGTTCGTGCTTTTCACCGGGGAAGAGCAAGGCTTGGTCGGCTCGGAAAGGTATGTGCAAGCGCACAAGGAAGAGCTGGGAAAAATCTCCGGCGTTCTCGTGCATGACACAGGAACGGGGCGCGTGCTTACGCTCGGTCTGCACGACAATTATCAGGCCCGCGAGCTCGTAGACGAGGTGCTCGCGCCACTGGGCGAACTCAAGCTGCTGGAGCCGAGCATGGCGCGCTCCTTCGGCACGGACCACGCTTCGTTCGACGATGTCGGCGTGCCGGGCTTTTTCTGCATCCAGGACGGAGCCGAATACACGCAGACCCACCACACGCAGTCCGACACGTTTGACAAGGCATGGAAGGGTGAGTTGGTGCAGGGCGCGCAGGTGCTGGCTGCGTGGGCGTACAACACGGCAGAACTGCCGGAGATGCTGCCGCGGCGGCCGCTGCCGGTTCGCCCGGCTGGCGACGCTGCGAAGACCGAGCGGCCGAAACCTGATCCTATCGCCGAGATGGACGCGAAAATACTCGAGCAAGTGAAGGCGGACCGGGTAGAGATCGAGAAGAACATGCGGAGCCTGACGGACGACATGGGGCCGCGGCTGACGGGATCGGGAAAGCAGCGGCTTGCAAGCGCCTGGGCGGCGGCGCAGTTCACGGGCTACGGGCTCACCAACGTGCACCAGGAGCCTTGGACGATCGCCAACGGTTGGACGCGAGGAACGGCGAACGCGCGCGTTACGGCGCCGACCGAGCAGACGCTGAACATTGCCTCGGCAGGATGGTCGCCAAGCACGAAAGGCAGCGTGCGGGGCGAACTGGTCGGGATCAAGGTGGTGAAGCCTGAGGATCTTCCCCAATACAAGGGAAAACTAAGAGGGAAGATTGTGGTGGTGGGACCGACCTTTGATCTTGCCGAACCCGAGAATCCGATTCTGACGCCGTTCAACGAGATGTCCCTTCCGCTGGCGATGCCGATGATGAACGGAGTGCCGATGGATCTGGCGGGATTCATCAAGCTGTGGACGGCGGAGCTGAAGTTTTTTGGAGAAGAAGGACCGGGGGCGGTGCTTTTCCCCTCGGAGAAATGGTACGGACTATTCAATATGTTCGCAATGTCGCGGGGCGAATACGTACCGGGAAAGTTTCCGCTAGCGTT
>JBGOWC010000312.1:0-3194 GCA_041478415.1 Terriglobia bacterium | reverse complement strand
TACGATCCTCCGGTTGGGTTCGAAGAAGGACTGACCCGCACCTTTGAGTGGTATCGGTCGAGCCAGACGAAAGCGCCCGCAAAATCAGAGAAGTGACTGGTGACGGATCTTTGGCGAAGCGACGATGGGCGTGGCGAGGCCACGCCCGTCATCAATTACCAGTCACCGGTCACGGCTGCACAGTCTTCCCGTAGTTCAGCGGCTCGCCGGCCTTCGGCACGTCGTAGCTATTCCAGAACCACAGTGGCTCGAGCTTTTTCTGCTCCGGCCACACCTGGTTCAGCGTATCGCCTTCGAACAGCTCGCCGTTCTTCATCACCCAATGAATGGTGTTGGTGTTGTGAATGTCGTCGAGCGGGCTCTTATCGAAAATGATGAGGTCGGCAAGCTTGCCGGGCTCGAGCGTGCCGAGATCTTGAGGCCGGCCGATGATCCTTGATCCATTCAAGGTGGCGCAGCGAAGGACTTCCAGCGGCGTCATGCCGCCGCTGGCCAGCATCCACATCTCCCAGTGATAGCCGAGACCCTGGAGCTGGCCGTGGCTGCCGACGCCGATGAGCCCGCCGGCTCGCGCGATCTTTGTCGTCTGCGCCGCCAGCCTCGGAAACGCGAATTCGTCCTTGCGGAACCAGCCGGGCCGCCGCTTGGTCTTCTGGTCGACGAGCTTGTGCGGCATGAAGCGGTTGAGTTTCGCGTTGTCGTGGACTTCGCTGTTCGTGTACCAGTAGTCTTCGCCGAAGGGCCCGCCGTAATTCACGATCAGCGTGGGCGTCTCTCCGATGCCCGACTGCGCGAACATCTGAATCACGTCTTTGAAAAGAGGCGTGATCGGTAGGGTGTGCTCGTTGCCGTGGAAGCCGTCGATCACGTGCGTTAGATCGAGTTTGAGGTCGATCCCGCCCTCGGTCGTCGGCATCATTTCGAGCTCCTTCGCCGCCTGCACCATGTACTGCCGCTGTTTGCGGTTGCCGACGAGGTAGCTCTTGATGTTGTGCGTGCCGTAGTATTTTTTGTACTTCGTGAGCACGCCCTTGACTTCTTCCGCCGATTGGAAATTGTTGTCGGAGAAGACGCCCGGACCCGTCGAGAACGCGCGCAGGCCGATGATGTCCCCCGAATCGGTCAGATCTTCATACGCGAACATGTCGTTGGTCGAGGTTTGCACATCCAGTCCAGCGGTTACTCCGTAGGCCAGATTTGCCAGGAAGGCCCAGTTTTGCGTGTCCAGCACGCCCCGCTTGATTTCAAACCAATGCGCGTGCGTGTCGATGAACCCGGGCGCGATGGTCTTGCCATTCACGTCGAAGACCTTGGCCCCCGCCGGCACGCTGCCCCGCGCGCCAACGCTCTTGATGCGGTTGTTCTCGACGACGATGTCCGCGTTCTTCAGCACTTCGTCGCCCTTCATGGTGACCACGGTTGCTCCGCGGAGCACGATCGTGCCCTTCGGCGTTTTCCGCGGGACTTCCAGACTTACGGCGATCTCCTGGACGTCTTTCTCCTGCTCCTTGAACTTCTCCGGCTTCTTCTCTTCTTTCTTTTCTTCCTTCTTCTCGTCCTTCTGCGCTGTTTCCTTTTTGTCGCTGTCCTTCGCGGCGTCGTCCTTCTTCGCCTCGTCTTTTTTCTCATCCTTCGGCGGCTCGAAAGAGATCGCGCTTACCGGCTCGCGGAAATAGCTGGCGCCGATCGCCCAGGTGATGCTCTTGCCTTCGTCAGCCCAGCCGAAATAGTCCGCTCCGATGTCCGTGAGCTTCTTCAAGGGCACGGACGCTCCGGTTACCATCACCGTGGGGGCTTCACCGCCCACGACGGGCATCGCTATCAGATAGAGCTGGTTCATGACGTGCGCGAGAACCCATTGCCCGTCCGGGCTGACCCGCGCGTCATCGGCCGGCGTGGGGTCGTCTGAAAAAAACGAATTCGGACTTTTCACCTGTAGATGAACTCGCCGGTCCGTCCCGTCGTAGCGCAAGGACACGAGCCCTTGCGGCGTGTAGACATAAATTCGATCTTTGTCGTGCGTGAAATGCGGCTTCCCCGCGCCTCGCGCCGGCAGAATCAGGTTTCCGTCCCCGCCCTCCGCGGGAATCCAGATCAGGTCGGCGTTGGCGATCTGGCCGCCGTCGAATTCATCGGTCACGCGGTCGTAGGCGCTGCCGCGCAGCGCGACGATTCGGGTGCCGTCCGGAGACCACACGGGATCCGTATACATCGCCGCAATTTTCGTCAGTTGCTGCGGCGCACCGCCCGAAGCGGGCACTTTCCAGATCTGGCCGCCGTCAGAGGACCATGTCACGTAGGCAATCCATCTGCCGTCCGCCGACCACACCGGCTGAAACTCCCGCGCCGTCCCGATGGTAAGCCGCTGCGGCCTGCCGCCGGGAATATCCATCACGTAGAGGTGCGTCATCGCGGAAAAAACGAGCTTTTTTCCGTCCAGCGATTCGATGGGATCCTGAATCAACCGCACCTTCACCGGGCCCTGTTCGACGCGTTGCGGGAAATCCAGTTTTGGTCCGAGGTCTTGCGAAATCTTTGCCGTGAACGGGATGGTCCGTTCCTCTCCCGTAGCGATGGTGAGCCGGCGGATTTTGCCGTCCTGGTTGTAAACGATCTCTTTCCCGTCGGGCAGAAAGGCGTAGCCGGGAAAGACGTCGCGCGTCGAGAGGCCTTCCTGGTCGTCGCGCGTGACGGGATAGCGGACCCAGCGGTCTTCTCCGGTTTGCAGATCGCGCAAGCGCAACCCGCTTTCGGTTTCGTAGCGAGTCACGTAGAGAAGTTTTGTGCCATCGGGCGACAACACCGGGCGGAAGCTGCTCCCGTTTTGTTGGATGAAGACGTCTTCGTCACCGGTCTTCCGGTCGCGCCGCCGGATCTGCCACACAGGGAACTGCGCGCCATAGGGGAGAAGGCCCTGCCGTTGCGCATAGTAGAGATACCTGCCGTCCGGGGAAGCCACGACGCCTTCCGAATTCGGACGCTGCGCCACCGTCAGAGAGGGCGCCGGGCGCGACTTGGTAATCTGCACGCCCGAGCCGCCCAGCATGTGATACATCCAGATCTCAGATAACCCGATAAGGGATCCTGTCTTCGAAACGAGAATGTACTGCCCGTCCGGCGTCCAGCTTGGTGAGATGAACTCCCCGGCCGGGTCCTTCGAGACCTGCTTGGCGTCGCTCCCGTCCGGATGCATG
>JBGOWC010000204.1:0-4538 GCA_041478415.1 Terriglobia bacterium | reverse complement strand
TGCGCGCCCGAATCTGTTTCCAGTCAGCCATTCTGCCTGCGCATTGTAGCAGCGTATTGCAATTGCGGCCAAGCCGCACATTCGTGTTGCTTCGTCCGCGAGAAATCCTCGGGATTGGACTGTTTACTCATTGACGGCATCCCAGGCGATGCGTATGCTTCTCTCTGCCCTCTTGGAGGCGGGAATGCTCCGCATACGCGGAATCATCTCGACAGTTCTCTCACTTTCCTTAACCGCATCCCCAGCCTTCGCCGCACCGTCCACTGCCATCGGAACTATCGTCGCCGCAGAGCGCGCTCACGTGAGTGACGCTGCTGCTTCCATTGGCGCAACCATTTTTGGCGGAGAGCGCCTGAGCACCGAGGCGGAGGGCGCACTGCAGATTCGAACCGGCGCATCTCGCTTTTATCTATCCGCATCCAGCGCGGCAACTTTGACAGCCGAAGGGAGTGTGGCCTCGGCAACGCTCCAGCGTGGCACAGCTGTTTTCTCAACCTTGACTGCCCAAGGCTTCGCGGTGCGCGCGGCGCAAGCACAGATTCGCCCGCAAGCGGACGGGCCGACGGTCGGGCAGATCAGCATCGTGGGCCCGAAGGAACTGCTCGTGACCAGCCGCCGCGGTGCGCTGGCGATCACGGTGGAAGATGAAACGCAGATCGTTCCGGAAGCGACGTCCTACCGCGTCATCCTGGACCCGCCAGCCGAGTCTGCCGCGCAGGGGCCACGCGGTGCAGGCACAAAGGGAATGGGCAGAGCACCCCGCCCAGCGGCGAAGAACAAGTTTCTTCTGGTCGCGCTAATCGTGACCGTCACTGTGACAGCGATTGCCATTCACGAGGCCCTCGAAAGTCCCGACCGGCCGTAAGGCAGAGATCGGCGACTACACCGACGCAATCACGTCTATCTCAACAAGTGCGTCCTTCGGCAGGCGAGCCACCTGAACGGTCGAACGCGCCGGCGGCGCAGCAGAAAAATATCTGCTGTACACCTCGTTCATAGCCGCAAAGTCGTTCATGTCTTTCAGAAAAACCGTCGTTTTGAGCGCGTGATGCAGATTTGCCCCGGCGGCCTCGAGAATCACCTTCACATTTTCCAGCGCCCGCTCGGTTTGCTGGCGAATGTCGCCGCCGATAAAATCGCCGGTCTTCGGGTCCAGCGCCACCTGCCCCGCCGTGAAAATCAAACCGCCCGACTTGACGGCCTGCGAGTACGGTCCGATGGGTTTCGGTCCGCGGCCGGTTAAAACGATTTCTTTCATGGTGTCGTCTCCTTGGAAGATGTGCTCGCGGTTGCGGGCTGATTTACGTAGCGAGCGCGAAATTCGTCGGGAATACCGGGATGCTTGAGCCACAGGCGGACGTATTCCGCCACATTCTGGTGTGTTTCCTCTTCGAGCGAGGCGATCAGATCATTCAAATCGTAACCACGCCCCTTCCTCGCCTGGACCATGTGCTTCAGTGCTGCGTGCAGATGATCGCGGCCAAATTTGTCTTCGAGCGAAAAGAAGAACAGCAAGCTCTTAAGAGGCCCCTGGTCCGGGGCCTTGGCCGCATTGCTGCGTTCCTTCTCATCTTTGTATTGCTCCAGTTCAGAGGCGCGCGATCGATCGTATTCGGCTAGCTTGTCAGCAATAGCGTCCCCGCGCGTCTGTTTTCTCTCCTCCATGAGGCGTGCAGAGAGTTCAGCATAAAGAGACAGAGCTCCCAGAGGCAGCTTAGTGAGAGCGGAACTCCGCGGGAATCCCAGCCAAGTGTCGGGGAAACCCGGTAATGCCCAGTCCCTGGAATCCATATCGAAGACCATGGATTCTAGAAACACGACTCCCGGTAATCCCGCGCCCTGGGAAACTGCGCCCGGGGCGCCACCTTCGGGAACATTCATTGCGCCGACGATGCGATTCGAACAGGCGCATTCCACCATCCATAGCGGTTGGGAATCTTTCGCGCGCGGGCCAAACAAAGAATCATAGAAAGTCGCTAGGTGGCTGATTTTCGTCCCTTCGCGCTCGGCGGCTTCGCGTGGATACGGGTTCCGCGACCAGAAAACCACGGTCTGAGCCGCATCCTTAATCTTCTGCTCGTGGTAGCGGCCGGCTATCACAAAAGCAGATAAATCACTGGGCCGTTGTTCAAAGACGTGGACGCTCTCCCCGTCTCCCCGGCCGATCCTGCCTTCCCGTTCGCCCGCATGGACCAGATAGTCCTGCGGCACACGCACCGTGAGCTCCCACTTCTTTGACATTCCGTTCACCGAGGCAAATGTTCCTCCGGGGCTCTGCCAAGCTGGATACCACCCACCCGAGGCGAGAAAGAAAGCGTCCTCCGTTGTGAACGCAACGATGGCGCTCTTGCCCGATCCGTGCGCAACTTCATAGGAAATCGTCAAATCATGTTTCTTCTTTTGCGGCCATGGAGAACCGAAATCGATGCCGTACGACTCCCCACCGGGAAATGAATCAGCGGCGTCGAGTAATTCTCCTGAAACAGGGGCGGAACTCGAATGTCCGTCCAATTCGACTACGACATTTTGGAGATCGTGAGTCTTTCGGGAGGGCAACAGGAACTTGATTGAACTAAGCGGACGGTTGCCGGTATTGACCAGGCGGTAGGTTGCGCGAATCTCCAGATGTGGCTGAGGATGAGCGACGAAATGGACGTCCACGGTCTGCTTTTCAATGGTGTAGCCGGGGCCGAGGGGCACAGCGCAGGAGGACCCCCATTGCGCCGCCGAAAGGAGAAGCGAAACCCAGACGGTCCGATTTGAGCGCAGACGCAGCAAGGCGCAATGATTGTAGCGAGGGAATCGGGCGGAAGCAAAAGCGACGCCCGAAGAGGCGGGGACAAATTGGCGGCTCAGCGGCGGCGGCCGGGCTGGCGCACAAACCCGGTTTGGTTCCGGGCGCGCTGCCGCGCGACAATTTCCTTCTCTGCCTGCTCGTCGGTCATTCCTCGATTGATTCTTTCCAGGATCTGGGCTTCCGTAAGGCCGGTGTTTTTGAGGCGCCCTATCACCGGCCCGGAGATGGTTGGCTGACCCTGGGCCTGGCGGTGCAGGATACCGAGAACGACGGTGTTCGAAAGACCGGTGAGACGGAGTGTGACGGCGTCCAGGCTGAACGAATCGAGCCGGTCCGTGCGCGCAATATCCAGGATCTCCGCCTCGCTAAACCCCGCGTGGAACAGATTGATAACGGAATCGGGGCTTGTGAATAAATGCTTGCGGACGTGCGCCGTGCTGACCAGCTCGACGCAGGTCTCGTCCGAGAGCCCAGCCTGCTTCAGCCTGACGAGCTGCGGAACTTCCGTATCATCGACGCCCAAGCTCTTCAGCTCCTCGATCTTGCCGTACCACATTCCGGCCTGATCGAGCGGGCGATAGTCCGTCAGCAGATGCCGCTTGCATCCGCCCACGAAGCAGACGAGCATCGCGCACAGAAGGAAGCGTTTGCCCATGTTTTCATTGTAGCGAGCCTCGCACGAGGCTTCCCGAGATGTGCCGTGTGGGGTACCCGAACGGAGGGACAGGAGAGGATTGACGACTCCGGCGGCGCGCGCAATTCAAACCCGATAGACGCGGTCGACGCCGTACACCCCGGTAATCTTTCGGATGTTCGCCAGGATCCCTTCGAGCTGGCGGCGGTCGGCAATCTCCAAGCTGGCCTCAACGCGCGCATTCAGCCCATCCGGGCGGCTCTCTAGATTGCGGATGTTCGTGCCCGCGCCGCTGATCACCGCAGTAATCTCAGCCAGCAGGCCCGGCCGATCCTTTGCGCGGATCAAGAGCTGGACTGGGAAAGTTGCTTCGCCTCCGCTACCCCATTCGACGGCGATGCGCCGCTCGGACTGGTACAGCAGGTTCTGCACGTTTGGGCACGCGCGGTTGTGCACTGCCACGCCGCGTCCCCGCGTGATGTAGCCGATAATCTCGTCGCCGCGGATCGGGTTGCAGCACTTGGCTCGAAAGACCAGCAGGTCATCATGCCCGCGCACAACGAGCGGGGCCTCGCCAATCCCGAGCATCCGTTTGACGGACTTGACCAGCGTCGGGGAAGTATCGTCGGGCGCGGTCGCGACCTCGCCCGTCGATTCGCCCAAAAGGCGCGTGAGAACTTGCCGCGCGGAAAACTTCCCAAACCCAACCGCGGCGAAGAGATCTTCGACGCGCCCTCCGACGCCGTAGTCGGACGACACGCGCGCCAAATCGGCTTCCGGAATCTTCTTCAAGCCGCGGCCGAAGTTCCGCGCCTCCTTCTCGAGCAGACGCCGGCCGATCTCCTTGGCCTCTTCGCGCTCGTGGACGTTGAGCCAGTGCCGGATCTTGCTTTTTGCGCGGGAAGTTTTGACGAAGCTGAGCCAGTCACGGCTCGGCGAATGCGCTTTCTGCGTCAGGATCTCGACGACATCGCCGTTTGAAATCTCGTGCCGCAGAGAAACCATCTGGCTGTTCACCTTCGCACCGACGCACTGGTGGCCGACTTCCGTGTGCACGGTGTAGGCGAAATCCACCGGCGTGGCCCCGTCCGGGAGGGCCTTCACGTC